>JAFLUG010000035.1:0-14819 GCA_022508885.1 Oscillospiraceae bacterium
GTTCGACTCGTGAACCCTCCCGTGTAAAATTTTTCGGTTCAATTTTATATAGATTGACCAAGTAAGCCTGTAGTTATTTTCTTGTTAACAAGATATAAGATACAGGATTTTTTGTTTCCCGAAAATATACAAAAACCTGCTAATAAAAGTCAATAGGCAAAATATTCAAAAAAATTTTTTAGGGGTTTTGAACCCTTTATTTAAAAGCTTTGAATAAGAACATTGAGATAGATTAAATTTTATAGTGGTGATAATCATGAGCGACTATTTTGAAATAGACTGTCTTGAATTGATCAAACATAACATATTCATATAAAAGCAAATACTCCCCGACATTTAGGGGAGCAAATTGATTTTAATCGCGTTATTTAAGATCAAGTTCCTCTATCTCGCGCAGTATACTCTTCTGGCGCTCAAAAAACATCATTTCCTTGTTGTGGTCAAAGTATTCTTTACAGCCATAGCGGCTTATGAAATGAGCTGTGTATATGCTGACCGTAAGCTCTGTAACGAGTATCAGCATTTCCTGACCATCTCCGAAAGCGTCTTCGCAGAATTTGAACACGTTTGATAGATTGTTCGAGCACTGTGAAACGGATTTTGAAAGTGCCTTCTTTCGCTTGTCGAAATCTGCTTTCAGCAACTTGAAAACCTCCGCCGAGTCCTTCGGGGATTTTTCCGCGACCGCGGCGCACTGTTCGGTCAGCGCCTCAATGGAGAAATTCAGCGCGTATTCTCTGTCAGACGCGAGATTAAATGCCGTTTTGCCGACTGTTATCTCCTTTTTGCAGCGCTCGATCTGCCGTCTGATAATTCCGTCAAAATCATCGCCTTCGGTCATATCGAACTTAATATTCTTAATACAGTTCATAAGCTCCTCAAGACCGTTTTCCGTCCGATAGCATTCTCTTATCGGGTTTGCAAGTCCGTCGATCATCAGCCCGAGCAGCGACAGGCGCTCGTCAAACCGCGCCTTTTTCGCGCGCTCAACTATTTCTCTGTCAGCTTTACCTTGGAGAATTTTGTCTACCTGATAATCTGAGCGGTATTTGCGGAACAGATCGTAATAAATCGCGAAATTCTTTGCAGTCTTGGGGTTTTGAAGATATTGTCCCACAAGCTTTTCATTTACGGGAAATCCAAGCTGTTCATACAACATTATGATATCGGACAGATCAGACCAGCCGCGTGCCGTGACAAAGCTTTTTCCGTCAACGGTGGATTCGATTTTGTAGAAGTCATCTTTTTTTATATCAAGATAGGTGATTATCGCCGCGTGAGTACCTTTAGAGTAGGCGTACTCCTTCCATGTTTCAAAGTCAGCTTCAACATCTATACGCTTTAATCTGTCCCATGTAACAATATCAAATTCGCGGACGGAATTGTTGTATTCGGGCGGGTTTCCAGCAGTTACGACTATCCAGCCCTCCGGTACGCGGTGACGTCCGAAGGTCTTATATTGCAGAAACTGGAGCATAGCCGGCGCAAGCGTTTCGGAAACGCAGTTTATCTCGTCCAGAAACAATATCCCCTCAGAAAACCCTGTAGCCTCGATAGTATCATACACCGCAGCGATGATCTCGCTCATCGTGTACTCCGAAACGCTGTATTCATTACCGCCGTAGCTTTTCTTAACGATATACGGCAATCCCAGCGCGGATTGTCTGGTATGATGAGTCATGGAATAACTCACAAGTCCTATTTTAAGCTCTGAGGCGATCTGTTCCATAATCGCGGTCTTGCCTATGCCCGGAGCGCCCAGCATGAATATCGGACGCTGGCGCTCTATGGGAATTACGGGATTACCGAACGTATCCTTTGTAAGATACGCGGCAACCGCGTTTTTAATATCAATTTTAGCTTGATTGATGTTCATTAGTTTCTCCTTATTTAAATTTGAATTTCAAATTTCACACTTGGCGGCACGCACGCCTGCGGCGTGCTTAGCCGTCAAGTGCGAACCGCGTGAAATTTTTTCTTCAGAAAAAATTTCACACTATTTGAAATTCGCTCTTCGTTATAATGTGGTTTTGGCGGATAAAATCCGCCCGAACAGCGTTTCAGGCGTGAATTAACCCGCCACACAACCGCGTTTCAGCCGTACTTTGATACTACGTTGTCTTAGCGGATAAAATCCATTATATTTCATCTTTCCTTAGCACCAGCCTTATCGCCCACGGCGGCACTTCGGGCGGCTCGATCCCTTCGTCGATAAATACAAACGCCGTCTCGAACTGCGGCTTCTTCGCGGGAAACACCCCATAGCCGTCAGTAAAGTAGATAAGTCCTTTTAAGTTTTTTAGCTCGCCGTTTTCCACCAGCATATTCACATAGCTTAAAGCAGGACGAAAATCCGTTCCGCCGAATCCGTGCAGTTTCATATTTTTAATGTATTCGTCAAACTCGCTTTGAGTTGTGATCTTAACGTCCTCTTGAATTGCCGCGTCGCATTGGATAATGTGAAGATTTATCTTTGTAAAGAAGCTCTCGGTCGTTTTCAGGATATTATAGGTCTTTTGGACGAAGGTCTGCACAAGCTCTCCCGCAACCGACCCTGAAGTATCAATAACTATCACGAAATCACGTATACGTTTTACGTCTTTATATTCCAGCGGTTCTATAAGCGGAAGATTTCCGTACAGTGACAATCCATAGGTATAGAAATTATAATCGAACTCGTCGGGGTTTATCTTCATGACCTCGCCGCGTACCGCGAATTTCTTCAGGAACTCTTCATAATTATACCGTTCGCGGTTTACCTCCTTAAGGTTCTGAACAAGCAGTCCCGCCTCGGTGCCGCGCCGCTTTGAAAAGGATATCAGGTCTATTGACATTCGCTCCGAAATATCAGTCCAGATATCCGAAAGCTCAAACCGTGATATATTTCCAAGCCCTTCGTCCGATTCTTCCGGGAATGGGCTGCCTCCACCTCCGTTATCCATAAGTCCCATAGCAGCTTTTTCCTCGTCGGAGAGATACCACAAAAAATGATCGTCAGCTTTGAACAGGGCAGTGAGCGCCAATAGTTTGTCATTGGCGAGATTTTTGTCCATAAGAAAACGATATACCTTTTCGGCAGACGGAAGCTTCAGCTCTTCGGCAAACTGCTTTATAAAAGCCAACTGCTGCTGAGCTTTCACGGTATTGAGATAAGGCAGATCGAGGTCGTTGATGACACATTCCACGGCGATGTCACAGGCAAGGTCCCAATACCGTACATCAACCGAAGGACCTATAAACATATGCCTGAAAACACAATGAAATATCGAGTGAAGAAGATTGCGGGTCGGCAGCATTTCCCCGGCGCGGTACGCCGAAAGGATATGTTCCGGATCATATATGTAGACCCTGCCGTCGGTGGAGGCGCTTTTCGTCAGATCCGCCCGTGACTCGACCTTCGGCTGTGACAGCGCCATATCCATAAAACGAAGATTTACCAGCAGTTTATTTCGCGAAAGATTTATTATCTCCAGCGCGATTTTTTCAACCTTTTCACTTGTTATTTCGTCAAGCATCTTTGCCCCTTATTTAAATGGAAATTTCAAAATCGTGCAGTACAGCATTTGCTAAGCAGATGCGGCTACGCTACGCTCCGCCGCATCTGCTGCATTTTGAAATTTCACACACGCCTTAACGTTGTTCTTTCGGATTTTTCATTTTGTTATTTCTTATTTTACAACTTTCAACGGTTTTTGTCAAGCGCTAATTACAAATCTTGACAAATGCGTAATATTGTTGTAAAATTTAATTGTAAAACTTTTTGGAGGACGCCGATATGGAAGAGCTTGGACAAATGGAACAAATAAGCAAATCGCACTATCTGGAGGACATGGTGCTGTTGAGATCCCCCGCCGAAGTAACCGAGGTTATGAAGCGGCTCGGGGAGTTCAATAAAACGGCATGTGCGTTGGGACTTGCCTGCAGGTTTCGCGGGCTTGAGCACGTCAAGGCGCTTGTCGAGGGCGGAGCTACCTTTAAATACAAGAACTCGGGCGACGAAGGACTGGGATATTGGACGTATGACTATTCGCTCGGGCTGTTGAATATGCGTTCTGCCGTTCAATTTTCAAGTCACGTTGACAGGCGTTCTCTGATATCATATGATACCGGTAAGATCCCCGACAGAAAAGGCGGGGAGGTCAACATCAAGGTGATTCCTATAGAGGAGCGCGCCGAGATAGCCCGGTATCTTTGCGAAAACCGTGAGCACGCGGGCTTCGACCCGTGTGAAGCGCTGTTTTTTTCAATAATGAGCGACAGCCGTGAGATAACCGCTGTTCTTAAGGAATATGGCGCGAAATTCACCGAGAAGCGCATTGCCGACCTGACCGAAAACGGACGCAGCTTTGATTGGATGGATTTTTGTTTTTTGACGCGCCGCATTGAAACCGATAGATTTATACCGATAATGACGCAGATTGTTGAACAGCTCGGCGGGAAAAAGCTGCACTATACGGATACGATCTATTACGACAATTACAATGATTACCGCAAGGAGTACAGATTTTTCAATCCCGAAATTTTCAGATTTATTCTCGATAACTTCAATCAGACAAAAATGGCGAAGGGTAAAATAATGAAAGGCGCGATAACCGAAAACAGCGTGGAGTGCCTTAAAATTTGCGCGGAAAACGGCTGGATGAAGCAGCCTAAGAAGCGGGACGAGATCATACAATACGCCGCCGATAATGAACATACCGAGTGCACGGCGTGGCTGTTGGAGTTCAAGAACAACACCGCCGACCTCGCCGCCGAACGTAAACGCGCCGAAAAGCGTATGATGGCTCAACTGAATGCCGACCCGAATTCAGTTTCCGAGATGAAGAAGATATGGAGCTATGAAAAGCTTGAAGACGGCGGGCTTGTTATCAAGCGGTATAAGGGCAACAGGACGGAGGTCGAGGTTCCCGAAAAAATCGGCAAGGATACGGTTACAGTCATAGGTGAAGGCGCATTTTCACCGTTTGCGTCAAGAATACCGCGCGAACGCAGTGAATTTCTCAATACGATCAAAAAGGTAATTCTTCCCGATACGATAAAGGCGATAGAGACCAAGGCGTTTCACTATATGACATCGCTGGAGGAGATAAATATCCCTAAGAGTGTTGAGAGAATTGGCGAAGATGCGTTCGGGTATTGTTTAAGTATGACATCGTTTGAGTTTCCCGATACTGTAAAAGAGATTGGGGCAAAGATGTTCGCAGGCAGCACAAAGCTGGAGCGTGTAAGACTGCCGAGCGGACTTGCCGAGATAGGGGATTATATGTTCAGCGCCTGCCTCAGCCTAAAGGAAGTAAACATTCCCGCGTCGGTAAAACGCATCGGGATTTGGGGCTTCAGAAGATGTAAAGAGCTCGAAGAGATAACATTGCCGGAGGGTGTTGAGGAAATAGCGCGCGAGGCGTTTGCGGACTGTGAAAAGCTGAAAACCGTTGTACTGCCCGAGTCGGTAAAGGTTATCAAAAACTACCGCTCACCGCCCGAAACGCCGTTTCACGGTTCTCCGAATGTTAAGGCGGTCGTTGTGCCGAAGAGCTATGCGGAAAAGTACTGTAAGCGGAATAACATAGCTTTTTGAAATTCGCTCTCTCCTGAAACGCGGTTCTGGCGGTGTTTATTTAAATAGAAATTTCAAAACCGCACAGGCATTATGCCCTTTGGGCAAAATGCCTGTGCTATCCAAGCGTCGCGGCTCCGCTTTGCTGCGCCGCGCCGCTTGATTTTTGAAATTTCGTCCACTCCTGAACCGCGGTCTTGGCGGTTTTATTTAAATTAAGACAACATAGTATTCAAGGACGAATTTCAAAAAGCGCAAAATTTTTTCGGAAGAAAAAATTTCGCGCGGTTCCGACTTGACGGCTAAACGGAGCGAAGCGGAGTGTGCCGCCAAGTCGTGAATTTTGAAATTCTTTTTAATAAAGAATTTTGAAATTCAAATTCAAATAAGGGGTGACATAGATGAATGATTATACGGGAGCCGCCGCACGTCTTGAAGAAGCGGTTATTAACATGGAACCCGATGAGCTTCGTGAATTATACAAGGAGATAGGATATGTGGACTTTTCCGCTAAGGCTTTGGGGCTTGCGTGCCGTTTTCGCGGGGCGGATATGGTAAAGGCGCTTTGCGAGTGCGGAGCGACTTTCGCTATTCCGCAAAATGAGGAAGCCGAAAACCTGTATCATGTTTATTCTGGTATGAAGTATGAAAACTACCGTTCAAATTTCGCAATGTATCTTCTTAATATCACAAAGCAGATAAAGGGAGCTTGCTGCTGCAAGGGTATCAAGCTTTTAAAGCAAACAGAACGGAATGATAAGAAAAAGCTTAAACAAATATCCGACAGTGAACGCGCCGAGGTATTGAAATATCTTTGTGAAAATGCCGAAAAGCTTTCATTTCAGCCGTCGGAGCTGTTGCTTTGGGCGATATACGCGCGTGATGATTTTATTTACAATGAATTAAAAACAATGGGCGTTAAAATATCGGAAAAACGGATAAATATCATGGCAAACGGCGGCAATATGTCCGATATGTATTGGTATGAGTACAGCTCGCTTAACGCAAAGCTTTCGGACGAGGACTATCTGCCTGTTATGGAGAGGCTTGCCGCCGAGCTGGACGGAAAACAATTCCACTGCACGGAAAAGATTTTTGAGATAACCAAAAAACGTTTTTCTTATCCGCGGATACCCGAATTCTTTTTTGAGAATTTCGAAATGGACAAGCTTAACAGGATGAAAATACTGCGCGGAATGATCGACGGAAACAGCACGGCGGCTCTTTCGTTCGCCGAAAAGGCAGGGTGGCTTGACAGTATAAAGCGGCGCGACGACCTCATAGATTACGCGCGTAAAAACAAGAGCGTCGAGTGTACGGCGTGGCTGTTGGATTTCAAGAACCGCACCGCCGACTTTGCCGCCGAACAGGCAAAGGCGGAAAAGAAGATCGAACGTGAGCTGAACGCAAGCCCTAACTCCGTTTTAATGCTGAAAAAACTGTGGAGCTACAAAAAGCGTGAACAGGGCGACGGGCTTGTAATTACAGAATATAAGGGTATGGCAACAGAGGTGACTGTGCCCGAAACAATCGGCAAAAGCACGGTCGTTGAGATAGGAAACGGCGCGTTTGCGGGAAGCTGGGGCGTTGGCGGCGGTACAGTCAACACATCAGCTTCGCAGGAGCTGATGGCAAAACGGCGTAAGATCACCAAGGTCACGTTGCCCGGGACGATAAAGGTTATAGGAAGGGGCGCGTTTACAAATATGACTTCGCTTTTGTCGATAGAGATACCCGACAGTGTGGAGGAGATAGAGCCGTATGCGTTCAGCTCGTGCGCTAGGCTGGAGAATATTATTGTGCCCGGCTCGGTGAAGAGGATAGGAAAGGTAGCGTTTGCGGGGTGTAAGGACCTAAGGCGTATCAAGTTCTGCGAGGGAGTAACAGAGATCGGCAGCGGAATGTTCAATAATGACACAAGCCTCGAGGAGATCGAACTGCCGCGGTCTCTAAAAATGCTTGTTGATGAAGAAACGCGGTACGCTCCTATTTACGCGATCGATAGAGCGTTGACCGTGACTGTTATCTGTCCGAATGACAGCTATGCGGAGAAATACTGTAAAGCGCATGGCATCAAATTTAGTAATATCTGAACAGAGGTAATGATATGGATCAAATAGATAAACTCACAATGTACTGGACTGAGAGCGCGAAAAAGGACAGATTGTACATTGCCATTCTGCTGAATGACACAGCGGAGATCGGACGATTGACAGCAGAGGGAACAGGGCTTTCCGAACATATCAGGGGTATGCTGAGAAACGGCGGCGGAAGCCTTGTAAATCCCAACGAGTACGGTATGGACTGGTATGGGTTTTGCAGCAATCTTTCTAATTATTCACCGGAGGAATTTATTACTGTTATCCGAAATTTACATACGGCGTTTGGAGAATCCATATATTTTTCCGACACGGTACTTTCGGGCGTTCCGAAATTCTACCGCGAAGAGGTTTTCAGATGTGTGCTTGACTGCTTTGATAACAGAAAAATAACCAAAAAGTGGGCGTTGAGGCATATCATAGATCACAATATGATCAATCTTCTGGAAATTGCCGCGGAGCACGGGTGGTTCAAACTCGCGAAAAAATGCGATGAATATATTGAATACGCACGGGATAAAAACTGTGTTGAAGCCGTCGCGTGGCTGTTGGATTACAAGAGACAGGCATTTGACGTTACAAAGGAGCGCGAGAAAGCCGAAAAACGCCAGAACGCAGAGCTTAACGCCTCACCGGATTCCGTTCTGATGTTGAAAAAGCTTTGGCTGTATCAGAAGCTTGAAAACGGCGGGGTCAAGATAAAGCGGTATAAGGGCGACAAAACGGAGATAACCGTGCCCGAAAAAATAGGAAAGGATACAGTGACCTCTCTTGAAGTTGACATATACAAATGGGGCACGCCCAGAAAGAGGTTTGTTTCGCCCGAGCTAAAAAACGCTGTCACAAAAGTTACGCTGCCGAAAGGACTTTTGTCGATAGGCGGCAGTGTTTTTTATGAATTAACAAAGCTTTGCGATATAAATATCCCCGACGGTGTTTTGAGTATAGGCGATTACGCTTTTATCGACTGCAAGATGCTCAGAGCTCTGACGCTGCCAGATTCTGTAAGGGAGATAGGTGCCGGCGCATTTCAGGGATGCGAGGAGCTTGAGAAGATAAATATTCCGCAGGGAATAACAAAGATAAGCAGTTGTACTTTTTGGGGTTGTACAAAGCTCAAAAACGTTGAAATTCCGAATAGCGTTCAGATCATCGAAGAAGATGCTTTTGCTCTCTGCAAAAGTATTGAGTCCGTCACAATTCCTATGGGCGTGGCCGATATAGGCAAAAACGCGTTTGTACGCTGTGAAAGATTAACGCACGTTGAACTGCCCGATACGGTTGAAAAGATATGCAGCGGCGCGTTTAACGGATGCTCGTCGCTTAAGGAAATAGTAATTCCCGAGGGAGTCCGCGAGATCGGAGACGTGGCGTTCGGACACTGCGCGGCGCTTGAAAGGATAGTGCTCCCCGCGTCGCTTAAAAAGGCAAAGAACTACACGCAAAAGGCCATAACACCGAAAACTATCTTTGACAACTCACCGAATGTCACAGCGGTGGTAACTCCCAAAAGCTATGCGGAAAAATATTGCAAGCGCAACAATATATCCTTTGTTTATAATGAGAATTGAAATTCATATGGAAAAATCCGCCGTCTGGTTTAACAATAGTGTTAAGTTTTGACAAGATGAAGATGAAAAAATCGCGCGGCGTTGATGCATTGCCTATAAGTAGTTTTTGTCGAAAAAAATCTTTTTTGTAAAGTTTAGACAGCGTTTTCCGCCATAGGCGGATAATGCGTGCTCCCAATACGTCCCGCACGTTGTTGCGGGACGATTTCCTTATGTTTGAGTACAGAAGCGAATCTTTTATGTAACGATTAGACACAATTATAAAATTTGCTGAAATCGCTTGAAAAAATATTTGCATTATGTTATAATAAAAGTATAAATGCTTTTATTATATGATTTAAATGCCCACGCGCATACGCAAGGATTTGCGTATGCGCGTATCGGACAATTTTACCATTAATTCTTGCGGATTTATGGTAAAATAACCTCAGCCACAAAATCCTGAATGACAGAGGTGGATTATTTTGTTGACCACAGAACTTGAGGACAGGCTTAAGACACCCGGAGTCTTTGACGAGGAGCTGATCGAAAACAACGCTCCTCCGGAGCTTACCGATGTTTTAAGCAAATACATAGATGAAAAGAAGATAAGCAAGGCAGACGTTATCCGAATACTCAATGTTGACCGGAATTACGGTTATCAGATGTTCAACGGAACGCGCACTCCCACAAGGAATTGCCTTATCCAGATATCCCTGATACTGAAGCTTGACACGGACAGGATAAGCTACTTGCTGCAGCTCGCGGGAAAGTCGCCGCTGTATGTAAGGAACATAGTGGACGCGCGGGTATTCTACGCGGTAAAGCACAATATGGAATATTTTGACGCGCTGGATTTTATCTGGGGCAGAGGAACATTTTAAATAAAAAAATCCTCCTCGCAAGCTGCGGGGAGGATTTTTGGTTTATCTTTACTTTTCAAGCGTGACGTACATTGCGTCCATGGAATACTCGCCGGTAAAGCCTGTAACGGTTATCCCGTATTTTTCCGAAAGGTCTGAAATGTAGCTTTCTTTCATTATTGCCCAGAGCTTGTCAACATAATTTGGGAAAATGTACAGCTCGACAGTCTCACCGCCGCTGTCGAGGACGGTCTTAGTTCCCTCTAAAAGCGCGTCATATATTTCCTCCATTGTGTTCGCCATATAAGCGGATGTCAATTTATTTTTCATATACACTTGAAGGTAGTAACTCCACACCTCGGGATACTCTGTTACTTCTTCCGTATCAAGTTCCAGCGGCAGTACGGGCAGGTATTTTTCATCATACTTGCCGAAAGCCCCCGAGCCGTTAAACATCATCTCGTCACAGACAAGGAAGTAAATATGCGTCGCCTTGCCGTCTTCGGCAACGGGGATAGCGGTAATGTTTTTTGACACTTGGAGATGATCAAATCTGGGAGCGATATTATACCATGTATCGTCTATTTTAATGCGAACTATCGCCATATCCACATCGGCGACGTATACGTCCGCCACGAAGCAGTAAAACCCGAGCCGCTGAGCATAATCGCATATCGCCCGGGCTATTCCGAGGTCATCAGCCGCGTGATCTATCGCCGCGCCGTGGGTGCCCGAAGAGGCGGGGCGCCCGCCGCGGGCTAAAAGCTCCGTTCCGCCCAATATCTCGTCGTAAATGACACGAAGAGATTTTATCTTGTCACCATCATTGGCAAGACGCGTTTCTTTGACATGCTTCCCTATATAGTCGTTCGCCGTATGGGGGTCGATGCCATTATAGACGGGTATCACGGCGTTGACATACTCGTCGGGGTCGGCTTCTCTGTTGACGTTGGAATCGGTATAGCTTACGTTGTATGACGGGGCGTGGTTTATGTAAGGATTTTCGTTGAGCACGCAATTATATATCTCCTCAACCTGAGCGACAGTATAAGTCACCGAGGGAATGGGTATTTCTTTTTCGCTTTTGAGAAGGCCGTAATAGATGTAGCTGTAAAGCCCCTGTTCGCTGTTGTCCAGCACGGAAAACAGCGGCTTATCGTAGTTTTCTTTGCGGAGATCGGGAGTATTCCCGCCCGTGCCTATCGCGTTGTTGTCAGAGTCGCCGCTGTCGGAATCGGAAGTACTGCTGCCGGAATCGGACGTTCCTATACCGGGATTCGGCGCGATCGCCTCGACAGGCTTGAATGCCTTTATCGCGAGCGGGATAATGACCGCCGCGAACGCCGCGACGCACACCGCCTCGATAATAGTGCGCAGATGACGGCGGAAAAAGCTCTGCTTTTGGCTGACAGACCTGATGGAAACGGACATATTCGCGACATTTCCGGCGGTGACGGGAGAAATATCATCGCCGCGTTCGGACGGCTCGTCAGATATTATAAGCGGCTCGGGCTTTACGTCAATGGTATTGAGCGCCTTTCCAAGCTCGTAAGCGTCCGCGTATCTGTCGTCTGTTTTGAGCTTGGTGGCTTTGGTGATGATCTCCCAAAGCGCGGGGTCGATATCGAATCGGTTTTCCTTGAACGTATCGTCATCATCAAACCGCGCCGAGGGATCCTCGGGGATATCTCCCGTAAGAGTAAAATAAAGCGTAGTTCCCACCGAATAAACGTCCGTCCAGGGGCCTTGGTTGCCCTTTTTCCTGTACTGCTCGGGCGGCGCGAAGCCGGGCTTGATGATGACCGAAAAGCTCTGTGAGTGCTCGGCGACTACCTGACGCGCCGCTCCGAAATCAATAAGCTTGATATCTCCGTTATCGCAGATAATGATGTTGTCGGGCGAAATATCGCGGTGCAATACCGACGCGCTGTGCGCCACTACAAGCGCGTTGCTTATGTTCTTCGCGATAAACAGAGCCTGCGGTACATTCAGTACGCCATGCTCGCGTATATACTCCTTAAGCGTCTGACCCCGCAGATACTCCATGGCTATGTACACTGTGCCGTTTTCGTAAAAACAGTCGTAAACGCCGACGATATTCGGGTTGCCGTTGAATTTAGTCACGAGCTTTGCTTCGTTGTAAAACTTTTCCGCGCCCAATTTAAACGCCTCGGCGCTGTCGGCGGACGCAACGGACACCTCGGTGCCTGCCGTGGCGCGCTGAGCTATCCCGTAAGGATAATACTCCTTTACGGCGATCTTTTTGCACATAAGCGCGTCATACGCCAGATACGTTATACCAAAGCCGCCTTTTCCTATCACGCGCCCGATAACATATCGGTTAAGAAGCACGCTTCCGGGAACTAACATCGAAGGGTCGGGGGCGCTGTCCGACGAGTCGAACCCGCAGGTCTTACATACCGCCGCTTCTGTTTCTTCAAAGCAGTTTTCGCAAAACTTTCTGCCGTTTATCTCGATCAAAATATATTCACCTCTCCTGTAATAATTATATCAGATATGCTTAAAAAGGTCAAGCCCGTTTTATTCGGGCCTGACCCTTGTATTTGTGTATGGCGCTGTTAATCAGCTGAGCTTCAGGCCCGGACCGCCCTTGGCAGCGATATTGGCCGCGATAGTATCAAATATAGCGCTGTAACCGAAATGATTTGTGACACTGTGCGATCCGATATTCGCGTCATATTTTCCCATATACTCGTAAAATTCCGTATCGGTTATCGATGTCCCCTTAGTCGAGCCTTTTGTTATCTCATAGAAAGAAGTACTGCTGCTGAGTATGGCTGCATATCCTGTGTACACATAGTAACCGCCGCTATCGTAAGTTCCCGCTTGTATAGTCGCCGAGCCGCGGTTGTAGAGAGTTACATGAATACCCTCAACCAGCGTACTTGTCGGGTTCTGACCGTCGCCTTTGAACGTGCCGAAAAAAAACTCACGGTCGCCTGCGTCCGAAACGCAGTATTCCATATACCCTTTACCCGACAGAGCACCGTTTTCATCATAACTTCCGGAAGTGAAGAAATAATTCGTTTGGCTGTTCACCGCCATATATGTGCCCTCTCTCATAATGCCGTCGACGAACGTGCCTTCCTCATATCCGCTGTTGCCAAACCAAGCATATCCCTCGCCGTTGGGCTGTCCGTCTGCCCATTCGCCGGTGTATACGCCCTTGCTTCCAAACTTATCGACCCAGTCCCGTTTGGTCACATAAGTCGGCTCGATGTCCGCGGACGGCGAAGAAGACTCGTCAATTACCTCGGGCTTTGAGGACGAAGTTTTTTCCGACGAGCTGTTGTAGATCGGCGGATTATTGTTACTGCTCGTGGAGTTGTTTACAGCTATAGGGATTATGATCGCCGCCGCAACAGCTACTGCCGCCGCGCTGCATACAGCGATTATTTTTCCTTTGTTGTTCTTTGCGGGAGCGTTCGCTCCGTTTGATATCGCCTGTCCGCTCTGCGCGGGCTGAATTGGCTGCGCGGGCGCGGCGGGTTGTACGGGCGCACCGACGGTTACGGGCTGTTGTACGGGCTGAGTCTGCTGAGCGCCCATCTGCGTCATGCCAAACGGCTTTGCCGTCTGAAACTCGGGCATTTTATCGGCGGGCGATTCCTTGGGAACGACAAGCGGTTCCGGCTCAATGGTTATTGTGGTGAGGTCGTTTTTAAGCTGGAAGATATCGCCGTATCTGTCGTCGATCTTAAGCTGCGTCGCCTTTGATATAACGCGCCAAAGCTCGGGATTTACGTTATATCTGTTGGAACTGAATTCCTCGTCGTCATCAAGACGCGACATGGGGTCGTCGGGAATATCCTCGGTAAGCGCGTAATAAACCGTCGCTCCCAGCGAGTAGATATCCGTCCACGGACCTTGGTTTCCCTTTTTCTGATACTGTTCCAGGGGAGCAAAGCCCGGCTTCAGTATGACCGAAAAGCTCTGTGAATGCTCGGCGACTACCTGCCTTGCCGCGCCGAAATCGATCAGCTTTACGTCTCCGTTGTCGCAGATGATGATGTTGTCCGGCGAAATGTCACGGTGAAGCACGTTAGAGCTGTGTGCCGCCATAAGGGCGTTCGCCACGCTCTGCGCGATAAACAGCGCCTGCGGAGCGCTTAATGTACCGTGCTCTCCGATATACTCCTTAAGAGTTTGTCCCTTGAGATATTCCATCGCGAAATACACGGTATCGTTTTCGTAGAAGAATTCATATACTCCCACGATATTTGGGTTTCCGTTGAACTTTGAGACGAGCTTTGCCTCGTTGTAGAACTTCTCCGCGCCCGCCTTGAATGCCTCGGCATTGTCCATGGAAGCCACGGACACAGTCGCGGTACCGGTAGCGCGCAGAGCTATACCGTAAGGGAAAAACTCCTTTATCGCCACTTTTTTCCCTGCGGTTACATCGTAAGCCAGATATGTAACACCGAAGCCGCCCTTGCCCATTACCTTGCCGACAATGTATTTACCGAGAAGCACGCTTCCGGGCGCGAGCATTGTCGGATCGCTCATATTCGCCGCGGCATTGTATCCGCAGTGAGTACAAAACGGCGTATTTATTTCTTCAAAGCAGTTCTCGCATAATTGCTTATCATTTATCTCAACCATTGTCTTTCCCTCGTGATATTAAGTTATAAATGATTTATATTGCTATCGACGGCATATCCGATGAATCGGGCTCGCTTGAATCATCGGGTCTACTTGAATCATCGGGTACGCTTGAATCATCGGGTCT
>JAFLUG010000035.1:14919-20068 GCA_022508885.1 Oscillospiraceae bacterium
CGCTTGAATCATCGGGTCTACTTGAATCATCGGGTACGCTTGAATCATCGGGTCTGCTTGATTCATCGTGTTCGCTTGATTCGTTCGGCTCGTCAGATGAACTCGAGTCGATTATCGCCGACGATGTATCTGACGACAGGTCACCGCTGTTTGAACTGCCGTCGGGTTCCTCGGAAGACCCTGCACCGCTGTATACAAGTGCGGCGGCGATAACTCCTGTTGCCACAACAGCCGCCGCGATAATACAGGCGGTTATCAGTTTTCTTTTGCCGCCGGACGTGTCGGAATGCTCGCCGAGCTCAATTGTTTTCGGATAATCGGACGTAAAATCGTCCGACAATGCCGTGGTTTTCGGCAGTCTGTCAGGAGCGTGAATTATCCCGCATACGGCCGTAAAATTGTCTCCGTTGTTTTCTGAGCGCAGCAGAAGCCGCTTAAGCATATGCTCCAGCCATTCCCGCGAGCTTGACGATTTGAGAAGATCGGCTTGTATCTCTAAATCGTAAATGTGCTCCCAAAAACCGTCGCTGCATATCAGAAACGCGTCTCCGTCCTGCGGATCTATCAGATCATAAGGCTTCGGAACTTTGAGCGGATCCGCGTCTCCGAGCACCTTTAGCAGCCCCGATCGGTCGGCGCTGTGACGCACGTCGTCATCGGTCATCTCTCCCATATCGACCGAAGCCTGACATACCGAATGATCTTTGGTACGGAAAAATATGTTTCCCCGCCTGAAATAATACACTCTGCTGTCGCCGATGTTGGATATCCTGATTTTATCGTTGTTTATAAACAACGCGGCGACAGTAGCCTTGCCGCTTCCGCCGAGCGTTCTTACGGCGTTATCCGCGCCCGTGAGAAGAGCCGACACGGCATTTGCGGATATATCGCCGCTGTAATTTTGCGCAATATAGTTTACGGCGGCTGATGAGGCTACCTCGCCGTTGTCGTGGCCGCCAAGACCGTCCGATACGACGTAATATCCTTCACCGCAGGCAAGGCTGTCCTCGTTTATAGGTCTGCCGCCCTGACCCGAATAAGTATAAAGATTAATATTCATATCAGTACTTTATCTGGAAAAGCTGCTCCGAGCCTCCGACCATGAAATATGTTCCGCTGGGAATAAATACCGCGGTATTCGGCGCGAGCTTCTGTCCGCTGCCGAGAGTGGTTCCGTAAGTAGAGCCGAGGTCGAGTATCTCAAAGCCGTTTGCGGTCTTGCGTATCTCGCAGTGAGCTCCCGAAACGCCCTTTGTGTCAACAGGGAAGCACACTCCGCATCTTTTGGGGTCTCTTCCGATTACCAGACCGTTTCCGATAGGGAACGTTCTTCCCGCGAGCACGCCCTTTTCACAGATGATCATAGCGTTGGAACTGCTCTGAGGGGGCGTGACCTGTACGGGAGGAGCAGACTGTACGGGTTCAGACGCGGGCGCGCCTGTATTTTTCTTCTTAGAAAGAACGACAGCGACAACAATAAGCGCAACAACCACCACTGCGCCGGCAATAATGCCAACTATCAGACCAACGTTTACATCGGAGCTGTCATTGGAGGGCGCAGGCGAAGGAACGCTGTCGGAGGGCTTGGAGTCATCGGTGCTGTCGGAAGGCTCGGAAGCTTCCGGTGCAGAAGCAACGTCGGTAGAGAGAACGTAACCGTATTCGCTCTTGTCGATGAAATTAATAAGCTCGTCTATGCAGATAGCGTAATATGTATTGACCGCGGTTCCATACTGATCTTCACTCGGAATATAAAACGTGTTTATTCCGACAACCTCGCCCTTGGAATTGACCAGGGGACCGCCGGAATTTCCGGGATGTATCTCGATGTCGATTTGATAAACATCATCATCTTTGCCCGCGTAATGTGTCTTTAAAGATATTGCGCCTCTTGTCATGGTAACATTGGAAGCGTCAACGTCGCTTGTTATGGAATTATAAGGGAAACCCAGCGCCGTAAAATTGTCGTCAAGGTCGACCTCGTCCGAGTGGCACAGCAGAAGCGAGGTGCGGTCAGTGGTAGGCTCGGCAAGCTGTAAAACTGCCATATCTTTTGTGTTATCTATCTTTACGACAGTTGCTTTGGTAACCTTTAAGGTATTACCGGCCGAAAGATATACGTTTGCCATATCGCCCACTTTGCCATAGTTAAGCACATGAGCATTTGTAACAATATATTCAACAGGCTCGTTAGGGTCTCCTATCGCAAAGCCCGAACCGGAACCTTTGCCGGTCTGTATATAAACAACTCCGTTTCTCGCTTCGCTCGCGGTACTTACTGCGGACGCCGAAACGCCGCAAAGCATTATCATCGTCAGCGCCATAACAGCACAGGCGATCCTTTTTATCATGTTCTTCATTTGTAAATATTCCTTTCGTCAATTAAACTCCAGAACAATAGCGGTGTTATTGTCCTGGTTTTCGTAATTTTTTTGTATTATCGTGCTCATCAGCGCGTCGGCGGCTTCCTGAGCGTGACCGTACAGCGCCCGCACGATCTCGTTGTCGGAAAGCGCGTTGTAAACGCCGTCGCTGCAAATCAACAGCCTGTCGCCGACGCGGGGAATAAGCGGAAGTATGTTTACATCGGGAACCGGCTCGTCCTTGCTGCCGATATACTGCACAAGAGAATCTTTCTTTTCATTTTCGAGCATATCCTCAAAGCTTAGCGTATTTGCTATCACTTGATCGAGCAATCGGTTCTGGTAATCGCCGTCCTCCGAAAGCTGAAACAATCTGCCGTTTTGCATTATATAAATCCTGCTGTCTCCGACGCCGCACCAATATATTCCGTCGCTGCGGCAGAACACCGCGGCAAATGTACATCCTCCGCCGCTTCCGCCAAGCACGACCTCGCGGTTTATCGTTGATATCATCTGCCTGAATTTTATATGAACAGGCATATTTCCCTCGATAGACGTCCGCATTTTGAGGATCGAGGAGACCGCGTAGGCGCTCACCTTATCTCCCGCGGACAATCCGCCCATGCCGTCCGCCACGACAGCCACAAAGCCCTCGGTTTCGGCTTTATCGAGCGGAGTATAACCGAAGCTGTCCTCCTGATAGTCGCGCGCGCCGCGGTTCTGACCGTTCCCGATGGAGATCTCTTTTACATCGGAGCCGAAGATGCGCAGACTTACTGAAAATCTGTCCGCCATATCAGTATGTAAACTCATCGTTACAGAAGCTTCTGAACACCAGCTTGGTAGCTCCTGCCTCAAGAGTATCGTAATCCTTTAGCTCTTCCGGAGTAAGCAGAAGGTTTCCGTTGTGATAAACGTTGTTCTTTCCCGCCGCAAGCGTAACGAAAAATTTCTTGCTTCTGGAGTCGTACGTGATATTCGCGTCGCCCTCTTTGGAGATAGCTTTGTCAAAGGAAAGGTTGACATCGAACTGAGAGCCTCTGCCAATGGCGTTTTTCTCACTGTGAATGACAAATGACTCGCCTTTGTGGTCGCCCTCGACAACTACCAGCCAGCCGCATACGGGCTGAATACCAGTAGTTTCATTGACATTAAGAGCAATAGTCGCGCTCATTTCTTTCTTAGGACGCGCGGGAGCCTTGGGAGCTTCCGGAGCGTCTAACGGAAGCGTATCCGGAAAATCCGGAGCACTTCCGGCGTTTAAGGGAGCAGTCTTGGGGAAATCAGGACCCCCATTGTCCAGGGGACGAGTGCCTGCCGAGCCTGCCTGATTGCAGTACGGGCAGGCCGAGTATGCATTTTCATCGTAGATATGACCTTTTTCACATTGTTTCATAGAGTAAACTCCTTTCAGTATAGCGTCAAATTTAACCCAGGCTGTCTTAAAAAACAGACAATGATACAATTCGACATTTTTCGTATATAAGTATATCACAGCCGAAATTACTTTTGGTATGCAAGTTTGCAATACTAACTATTTTTTATTTTTGAATCACCTATCGGTATCTGACATACCTCGGTTCGGACAGAGACGGATTGTTTTATGCGGGTTTAGAGAGTTTCCGGTTATCATTTCATTCCGGATACCCGGGATCACAGATGTGACGGTGCACCCGTGCTAACCGTTGCCGTAAATGGATCGACTCAGATTAAGCAAAGCTTTACATCGGGCGCAAACAACTATCAGCGTGCAAGAAAGGTCTTTGACCGGTATTGCCGTCGTGAACTGTTTCGTTGCGCGGATCGATCGGGATCGATATGTCGCCTGTTTTAAGGTCGTCAAAACGCTACCCCTTCAAAAGATGTTTTAAGTCGTATTTCTTTAAACTGACCGATTTGGACGGGAGAAAGCGGCAACTCTGTCACGAAATACGGCAGTTTGCGCAAACGGTACTTGAAAATAACTCACGGGTATGATAACATAATAAGCGGAGAGGTGATATCCTTTGAAGATCACAATAAATGTCGACGAGAGTCTGCAAGAGACCGAAATAGTCGTAAACTGCGGAACGCTTGACGCGCAAACGGAGCAGATAATAACAGCGCTTAGGCTGTTCGACCGACAGATAACCGTCACAAAAAACGACGAATTGGTTTTTCTGGACGTTTCAAAAATAATCTATGTAGAGTCGGTGGACAGAAAAACGTTTGTATATACAAGCGATGATTGCTTTGAAACCAAACTGAGGCTCTATGAAATTGAAGAGCGTTTGTGCAGCTGCGGATTTCTGCGAACGGGAAAGGCGTCGCTGGTTCAGCTGAAATTCATACGCTCGCTGAAAGCCGAAATCAACAGAAAGCTTCGGCTGACGCTTGAAAACGGCGAACAGCTGATAGTGTCGCGGCAATACGCCGATGAATTAAAACGCAGATTGGGGGTCAAGTAAGTGGATAAAAAACCTACAGTATTCGATTACCTTTCACAGGTGTTTTTGATATTCGGGATAACGGTTTTACTGCTCAATATTTTTTGTCTGATATTCGGAGAGATCGCGAGGGATTTTTCAGCAATATTCGCGCTGGGCAGTTGGGGATTAAGCGTTGAAACAATGCTGCAGTTCCTTCTGGCAATAGCGATAACAATAACCTTCAGATTTATTTTTATGACCGATCTCATAATAAAGAAAATGCCTATCCCGGCAAGGATCATAATGCTGTTTGCGGCGTCGTTTTTAAATATCGTGGTATTCATAATCGTGTGCGGCTGGTTTCCCGTAAATAACCTG
>JAFLUG010000036.1 GCA_022508885.1 Oscillospiraceae bacterium
TCCTTGCCGCCGACGCACTCTGCCGATTTTTCCTTTTCAAACCGGTTTTTATAGGTTCCCTAACATCACCGGAAAATAAATTATCGGGAGGAATGCATTATGTTAGTTAAACGCGGTGAGATATATTATGCGGATTTAAGCCCCGTAGTAGGCTCCGAACAAGGCGGGATAAGACCCGTGCTTATCGTGCAGAACGACATTGGAAACAAACACAGCCCCACAGTAATAGCCGCGGCGATAACAAGCCGGAAGGAAAAAGCGGGACTGCCCACGCACATTTCCGTTACGGGCTCTTCCTGCGGATTGGCGAAGGACTCGGTCGTGCTGTTGGAGCAGGTTCGTACATTGGATAAAAGACGTCTCAAGGAGCGCATGGGAGAGCTTGACAGCGCCTCCATGCACGAGGTGGACAACGCGCTGTCAACAAGTCTCGGATTGTAACAGCTGACAGTATTAAACCAAACGTTTCCCGAAACCCAAGAAACGTTTGGTTTTATTTTTTACTGTTTACTGTTTCGGGCGTTCTGTACTCATGCTTTTCATAATATCCGATAAGGCCGCCGTCTTCATCTCTAAGAGCTACCATGTAAACGTCCTTATTCTCCTTCGGGTTATGAAAGGTAAAGACCATGTTATTTTCCGCGCTTTCGGAAAACCATTCCACGACCTCGCGTATCTTCGCACAGGAACGCTCGTTGTGACAGTCCATAATGCTTTTTCCGACAAGGTCTCCGTGCTTTTTATAGCGCTCTTTGGCGGCGGGGTTCATATAGATTATGATATCATTCATATCGCATATTACCACCGCGCACCTGTCCTGCTCGACAATACTTTTGAAATACAGACTAAGTTCAGCCATAAGAACACTCCTTAATGAACATCATACCACGTCTTCCCTACCTTCGCGTCCGCCGGCAGCGGCACGGAGAGTTTTACGGCGTTCTGCATTTCCTCTCTGAGAATTTCCGCGGCTCTTTCCGCCGCGGCCTCGGGCGCTTCGACGATAAGCTCGTCGTGGACTTGTAATATGAGCTTCGCCTCGGGAAGCTCCGCTTTAAGCCTGCGGTAAACTCTTATCATCGCTATCTTAATAATATCCGCGGCTGTTCCCTGAATGGGGGTGTTCATGGCTATGCGCTTTCCGAGAGCCTTTACGGTCTTGTTAGTGGACAATATCTCGGGGATAAAGCGCCGTCTTTTAAACATCGTTACGGCATAGCCGTCCTTTTCGGCAGAAGCGCTTACCTTGTCCATATAAGCCTTTACTCCCGAAAAATGCGTGAGATAATCCTCGATATATTTCTTAGCTTCCGGCAGAGTAGAGCCGATATCCTTTGCGAGAGAAAACGCGCCTATCCCGTATACAATTCCGAAGTTAACCGCCTTTGCCTTTCGGCGCAGGTCGTCGTCTACCCACTCTATCGGCTGGTTGAACACCGACGAGGCGGTCTCCGCGTGAATGTCGCGGTTTTCCGCAAAGGTCTTTATCATGGTCTTGTCATCGGCAAGCGCCGCTAAAACGCGCAGCTCTATCTGGCTGTAATCCGCGTCACACAGCAGTTTTCCCTCGCTTGCCGTAAAGAACTTGCGAAACTCGCGTCCCATTTCGGTCCTTACGGGGATATTCTGTATATTAGGCTCGGCGGAGCTTATCCTGCCCGTGCGCGTTTCGGTCTGCTTAAAGGTGGTGTACATTCTCCCGTCATCAGAAACCGACCCCAGCAAGCCCTTTACATAGGTGTTATACAGCTTTGTAAGCTTTCGCCAATCAATGACCGCCTGAACGATGGGGTGTTTGTCGAGAAGCTCCTCAAGCACGTCGGAGTTTGTCGAATATCCCGTCTTGCTCTTCTTCCCCGCGGGCAGTCCGAGCTCTTCAAACAAAACCTTTCCGAGCTGTTTCGGACTTCCGACGGTAAATTCGTGACCCGCCATTTTATGAATATTCTGTTCAAGCTCGTCAATCTTCGGCAGCAGCTCTTCTCCGAACTTTCTCAGACTTTCCGAATCGGTGGCTATCCCCTCAAGCTCCATTGAGGATAAGACCTCCGCAAGGGGTATCTCAATTTCTCTCAGGACTTTAAGCATTCCCGACGCGCAGATCTTTTCAAAAAGCGCTTTGTTAAGCTCGCCCAAGCTGTCCGCTCCGTATTTTTCAAGCAATCCCGAAAGCTCGTAGCCCTTAGCGTTTACATCAAGAAGATACGCCGCGAGCGTCGCGTCAAAGGTTACATTATTCAGATTTATTCCGGATTTCAGGCACTTGTAATAGATCGTCTTTGCGTTGTCGGTATGTTTCGGTTCACCGCTTTCGAGTATTGCTTTCAAGCCGCCCTCAACGCGCTCGCTTCCCCGATAAACCGCTATCTCTCCGTTTTCTATTACAACATCGAGCGCCTCTTCATCGTATTTCTCCGTATCGGGAACAACGTCGCTCTTAACATCACTTGCCGAATATTCCGCCTTTGCCGCGGCTTTTATCTCGACAGATGCAGGCTCTACCGTATCGAGACCGAGCTTTTTCAGCGCGGAATTCATTTCAAGCTCGCGTAAAATCCCGGCCGCCTTTGCCCTGTCGCCCTCGCCGAATTTATAATCCCCAAGATTTTCCGAAACGGGAGCTGTAAGACAGATTTCCCCGAGCCTTCTCGAAAGTTCGGCGCTGTCCCTTCCGTTTTCGAGCTTGGTCTTTACGGATTTTGTGACTTCTATTTCGTCCAGATGTTCATATATCCATTCTACCGAATGATATTTTGAAATGAGCGAAAGCGCGGTTTTCTCGCCAATTCCCATAACGCCCGGGATATTGTCCGAGCTGTCGCCCATAAGCGCCTTGACTTCAAGCATCTCACTCGGCTGAACGCCGTATACCTCGGCGATCTTTTCGGGAGTGTAGATGATATCCTCTTTATTTGACGCAAGCCTTACGGTAACTTTTTCGTTTACAAGCTGAAAGCTGTCGCGGTCGCCCGTGCTTATAACGCATTCCGCGCCGTTTTCTTTTGCGGCTCTTGAAAGCGTGCCGATGATATCGTCCGCCTCATACCCCTCGGTCTCGATAACGCTTACGCCGAGCGCGCGTAAAATGTCCTTTATTATCGGCATCTGCTCTTTAAGCTCGTCCGGCATCTGATGTCGTCCCGCCTTGTATTCCGCGTACATTTTATGCCGGAAGGTCGGCGCTTTAAGATCAAACGCCGCGGCTATCATATCGGGCTTTTCTTCCTTCAGCAGCTTCAGATAGATGTTGAGAAAACCCGTTAGAGCGTTTGTATAAACGCCGTTTTTATTCGACAGCAGGCGAATCCCGTAAAACGCCCTGTTCATTATGCTGTTGCCGTCTATCAAAAGAAGCTTCATACATACCTCCTATTTAAAAAGAAATTTCAAAACCGCACACCGCACGCATTATTCGCCTGCGGCGAATAACGCTGCGGTGTGCTATCCAAGCGGTGCTTCTCACTTCGCTTCGTGCTCAGCACCGCTTGATTTTTGAAATTTCGCTCACACCTGAGACGCGGTTTTGGCGGGGTAATTTTTGCCTGAAACGCTGTCTTGGCGGTGTTTATTTTAATTTGAAATTTCAAAACCGCGAAACACTCCGTGTTTCGCTATCTAAGCGGCGCGGCTCAGCTACGCTGCGCCGTGCCGCTTATTTTTGAAATTTCGTTTACGCCTGAAACGCGGTCGTAACAGTTTTACATTTGATTTCTTATCTGCTTCATCAGCTTTTTCGGCAGCTTTTTTATTATCAGCATAGCGCATATTCCAGTAAAAGCGCCGCCTATTATCGCGCTCGCGAGAAAAACCGGCGTATATGCCAGCACATATTTCGAGCCGTAGATAACCATCGCCGTAAGCATCTGCCCCGCGATGTGAAAAACCGCCCCGCAGATCCCCGTAAACGGAAGAAAGATTGTGTTGTATTTTTGCTCCGATTCGGGATTTTTCGGGAAGATCGTCCGCGCCGCCGCCATTGCCGTACAAGCTAAAACTCCGCCCACAAGTCCGTAGACCGCGCTTAAAAACGAGCCCGTGATAAGCGCCGCCAAAAAGCATCTCAGCACTGCCGCGATATACGCGTCGTATACCTTCCAACAGCCACCCGCGTATAAAATAAACAGCGTCACTATATTTCCAAGCCCCACGCGTATCCCCGGTATCGGCACGATCGGCGGCAAAAGCGTTTCAAGCGCCGATAACGCCGCGGCAAAGCTGATAAAAAGCGCCAGAAGCGTAATTTTTTTCACCGTCATAATTTATGTTTACCGTTTTTTATCACTCGAAATTATCATCGTCGTCTATATCTATCTCGGTTTTGCTAAAGGTCGTATATTCGCCGGTTTTCGGAGCGCCGTTTAAAATATTGTTCAGCTTTATCGCGATCTTTCTCATTTCGCTGAGCTTCGGAGCAACATTAAGAGGTTTTTTTTCCACACCTTCTATCCTGCCGATAAGCTCGGACGGACTTATCGGCGAAAGCTCCGCTCCCTTTTCCTCAATAGGCGTTACGTCCTCGGTTTTCAGCTTTTCGGCGGGGAAGTCGAGCAGATAATCTCTCAGATGCGCAGCTATCATCTCCGCAACCGCTAAAATCGCTCCCAGAATAGCCGCGCCGCCGAATACGAAGTACAAAATGCGCTCGTTTCCCGCGCTTGAAACGGCTTTTATCGTTCCCGCCGCGGCAAGTATAAGGTCTATCCCTACAAGCGAGGCTTTGGTGGTCATCTCTCCGCCCGCCGCGAAAAACGCTATTACCGTTTCGATAACCGCGCATAACACAAGCGTGACAAAGCTGTCCCTGTCAAAAATATAACACGCCGCCGCGCAGACTGCTCCTCCGATAAGATGGCCGAAAAAGCAAAGCCGTATGACCGCCGCCAATCTCCTGCTTTTTTTCTTTTTGGACGCAACAAAGTCCTCCGCGATGTTTCCCGAAGTGTGGAAGTGTATTAACTTTTTCTTTGTCTTATCAAACATCGCGTGGCTCCGTTAATTATGCTTTTTGGGGAAAACCCTTTCTGAAGAAAGGGTTTTCCCCAAGCCCCTTTCCCAAAGACTTTTTGTTCAGTCTATCCCCTAAGCCTTAATTGAGCTCAACTCATCAAGCCACAGCGCCGCCTGCGCATCGGACGGCATACGCCAGTCTCCTCTCGGCGAAAGCGAGACCGAACCGACCTTTACGCCGTCGGGCAGACAGCTCCGCTTGAACTGCTGAGCAAAAAAGCGTTTATAAAACGTCTTTTCCCATTTGAGGATAGTTTCAGCCGAATAGCTGTCCTTAAACGCGTATTTCGCGAGCCTGTAAACCTTTTTCGGTGAAAAACCCCAGCGTATGCCGTTGTACAGGAAAAAGTCGTGAAGTTCGTAAGGACCTACGATATCCTCGGTCTTCTGTGATATCTCGCCGTTTTTCGCGGGGAGCAGCTCGGGACTTACCGGAGTTTCGAGTATATCGTTCAGTGCCTTTTTAAGCGTCTGATTTTCCGATACGTCCATAAAATATCTCACGATATGCCGTGCTAAGGTCTTCGGAACGGAACAATTCACGCCGTACATGCTCATGTGGTCGCCGTTATAGGTAGCCCAACCCAGCGCAAGCTCGGACAGATCACCCGTACCCACCACGATTCCGTTTTTCTCGTTCGCGATATCCATAAGCACCTGCGTGCGCTCGCGCGCCTGAGCGTTTTCGTACGCGATATTCAGCTCGCCGTTTTTATGCTCTATGTCGCGAAGATGAACGTTTACCGCCTCGGTTATATTTACTGTCTTAAACGTAACGCCAAGCGCCTCGCACAGCGTCTGCGCGTTTGATTTTGTTCGGCTGGTGGTTCCGAAGCACGGCATGGAAACAGCGACAATGTCAGTCATCGGGCGGTTTAAAAGCTTCATGGCTTCCGCCGTCGCCAACAGCGCCAGACAGCTGTCAAGTCCTCCCGAAATTCCTATAACTGCGCATGGGCAGTTTATGTGCTTCAGGCGCTTTGCAAGCCCGTGCGCCTGCATAGCGAGAATTTTCGCGCAGCGCGAGTTTTTCTCACTGTCCTCACTCGGAACAAACGGCATGGCCTCAATCTTACGCGTGAGCTCGGTATTTTCTATCGACGTTTCGAGATATATCCTCTGCACAAACGCGCTTTCGGCATTGCCCTCGAACGAGGTATTGCGAAGCCGCTCGGAATACAGTTTTTTCACGTCAATTTCCGACACGCACAGTCCCGTTGTGTAAAGCTCGCTTTCGGCAAGTATCTTTCCGTTTTCCGCAATCATTCTGTGACCGCCGAAAACCAGGTCTCCCGTGCTTTCTCCCTCACCCGCCGAGGCGAAAACATATCCGCAGATGATACGCGCCGACTGCCCGACAATAAGACTCTCGCGGTATTCGTCCTTGCCTATCGTTTCGTTTGAAGCGGAAAGGTTGGCTATTACCGTCGCGCCGCTTAAAGCAAGGTCTATTGACGGGGGCTTCGGCGCCCAGAGATCCTCGCATATCTCCGCCGCGAACACAAGCTCGGGATAATTTTCAAACCCGAAGAGCAAGTTAAGCCCGAACGGAACCGGCTCCCCGAAGATCAGCTCCGTTGTGTTTTCCTCGGGCGCGGGAGCAAACCAGCGCATCTCGTAAAACTCGTTGTAGTTCGGGAGATATTTTTTCGGTATAACTCCGCGTATCTGTCCGCTCTGAATAACGACAGCGCAGTTGTAGAGCTTTCCGTTTGCCCTTACGGGACAACCCACCGCCACAAGCATATCGCTGTTCTGTGTAGCTTTAGCTATTTTTGCAAGCGCGTTTTCCGCACCGTTTAAAAGCGTCGGCTGAAAGAACAGATCGCCACAGGTATATCCCGTAACGCAAAGCTCGGGAAACACAAGTATCTTCACCCGCGTTTTCTCCGCCTCGCGGATAATATCTATGATCGCCTTCGCGTTATGCTCGCAGTCCGCAACCTTTATTTCAGGCGTAGCCGCCGCGGTTTTTACAAATCCGTCAAACATTTTTATCCCCTTTTTCATAATACACAGCTATTCATTATAATATTATACACTATTTCGGACTAAAATTCAATAGTAAAAACAAAATTTCCCGAACAAAGGCAAGCCGCCATTGGCAATACGTTTCAAATGTGAAACATTGCCAATGGCAAACGCTCGACACGGACGATACTTATGTATCGTCCGCTCCTTAACGTTCGGGAATTTTCATATTCGCTGTTATCAGTCCTCGTCGTCGCTTTCCGGCTCGTCCCAGTTGTGCCATACGTTCTGAACGTCGTCGTTGTCGTCAAGCGTTTCAAGAAGAAGCCCCATTTTCTTGAGCTGATCCTCGTCTGTGAGCTTTGTATAAGTAGAAGGCACCTGCTCTGCCTGCGCCGAAATAACGTCATATCCGCGGTTTCTCAGCTCATTGGCTACATTGTCGACTTCGCCCGGCTCGGTAGTTATCTCGACAGCTCCGTCCTCGAACGAAAAATCCTCCGCGCCCGCTTCTAAAATGTCCTCCATAGCCTTGTCCTCGTCGATGTCGCCGTCCTCGTTATTGAGAACAATAACGCCCTTAAGCGAAAACATAAACGAAACGCAGCCCGTAGTACCCATATTTCCGCCGAACTTGTCGAAATAGTGACGTATCTCGCCCGCAGTGCGGTTTCTGTTGTCCGTAAGACAGTCTACTATCACCGCGACTCCGCCGGGGCCGTAGCCCTCGTAAACGCAGTTTTCATAATCGTTTTTCTCAGCGCCGCCCGCCGCTTTTTTAAGCAGACGGTCGATGTTGTCGTTTGGTATGTTGTTGGATTTTGCCTTCTGAACAAGCGCGGCAAGCTTTGAGTTGTTTGCGGGGTCGGCACTTCCGGTTTCCTTTATGCACACAAGTATCTCACGGCTTATTTTCGTAAAGACCTTTGCGCGCGCGCCGTCCTTTTCGCCCTTTTTGCGCTTTATCGTGCTCCATTTTGAATGTCCCGACATAAAAATATTTTCTCCTTTTTGTTCAAGTTGACTCCCTCAGATCGCGAGGGGATAATTTATAAACAATGTACAGATATTATTATACAACATTTTTCTCAAATTGTCAAGATTTATTGCCGTGATTTCTTGTTGACAAAAGCGTAGGGTTGTGGTATCATAGTAATGGACTAAGGGCAGGCAGTAACGCCCGGTTGTGAGGAATAAACATGAGAAAACAAATAAGAATCAACAAAAAAACCGAAGAAACGCCTAAACTCCGCGGAGGCATCTTTGCCGCCGAATACTGCACGGGAAAGACTCTTGCGGCGGTTATGGTGCTTAAAATGCTTGAGATGATAATGGTTACGATCTTCGGGCTGTTTATGGGAATTTTCGCGCCGCTCAGCATATTCTTAGGCGTTGAGGACGCGGACGCTCTGGCAATTCAGGCGGCTGTTTCGTGGCTTATCTCTTCGGTTTTGTATATCGGAGGATTTTTCACGCTTATGCTCGGAAACTCCAGAATAGCGACGATAGTTCACACCGTCGCCGCGGTCGGCACGTTTATCACCTACTCCGCTTATACTCAGATGTTCAGGGACAACCCCAACAGCACAGGTCCGTCGGTATTGTATATGCCGTGCCTGTTCATTACCCTCCTGACGCTTGCGATAATGCTTGTGATAAACATTCCGAAATGGTTTGACAAACGCATGAAAATACTTAACGAAAAAGCGCCGAGCATTCTTGGCGATGATGACGACAAGGAGGAATAAGCAATGGCAACTATTATGGACGACGAGCTGAGATTTCATCTTAAAATCAGAAACGAAGACGTGGGACGGTATGTCATTCTTCCGGGAGACCCCGGGAGAGTTCCGCTTATCGCCGAAAAGCTCGAAAACGCCGTGCAGATAGCGCAGAACCGCGAATACAACGTTTATACGGGATATCTTTCGGGAGTTAAGGTAAGCGTTTGCTCTACGGGAATAGGCGGGCCGTCTGCGGCGATAGCGGTAGAGGAGCTTATCGACAGCGGAGCGGACACGTTTATCCGCGTCGGCACAAGCGGCGGCATCGACCTGTCGGTTTTCGGCGGAGACCTGATAATAGCCGAGGCAGCGATACGAGCCGAGGGCACGTCATATGAATATATGCCGCAGGGCTATCCCGCGCTCGCGGACTTTTCAGTCACGTCCGCGCTTGCGAAAGCGGCTGAAAAGCTCTCGGGCAGCGAACCGGGCGAACGTTTTCATGTGGGCGTTGTACACAGCAAGGACAGCTTTTACGGAGAGACCAACCCCGAGCGCTCAGCAGTATGCGACAATATCACAAGCCGCTGGGACAGCTATGTAAAATGCGGCTGTCTGACAAGCGAGATGGAATGCGCGGCGATATACGCCGTGGGTCTTACGCGTTCGACTATGCAAAAGAAAATACGCTGCGGCGGAGTTCTCACGGCGCTCTGGAACGCCGAGCGCTCCAAAAAGAACCTCCCCGACACGATATGTCATTCAAGCGAAAGAGCAATACAATGCGCCATAGACGCGATAAAGCTGCTTATTGAGGCTGACAGTTGAAAGTGTTTTCTTTAAAACCAAACGCCCTTTGAAATCACAAGGGGCGTTTTTACTGTTTATTTTTTACTGTCCGCTAAAAAAGTGCCCCGTTTGTACTCCGAAAATCGTCTTTTATTACAGAGGAGCAAATGAATCGAGGTGATAAAATGGACGACGGCACAATTGTCCGACGGTTCTTTGAGCGCGACGAGACCGTTATCTCGGACGTTTCCGAAAAGTACGGAAAATACTGCGGCACAATCGCGCGGAACATTATCGGAAACGAACAGTCGGCCGAGGAGATCGTTCAGGACACATTACTAAAGCTCTGGGAGTCTATCCCGCCGAACCGCCCGCAAAAGCTCCAGGCGTTTATCGGGAAGATAACGCGAAATCTCGCGCTTGACGCGCTCAAGGCGATAAACACTCAGAAGCGCGGCGGCAAAGAGACCGAGCTGGTTCTTGAGGAGCTTCGGTATATATCCTCGGGCGAAAGCAAGGTAGAAAATCTCGCCGAGCAGCACGAGATTCTGACGGCGATAAACGATTTTCTCCGCGGCATTCCCGAAAAAAAGCGCAAGATACTTGTGCTGAGGTATTGGCATTGTTTCAGCATTTCGGACATTTCGCAGATAGTCGGGGTATCCGAGGCAAGCGCTTCGAGCATTTTAAAGCGCGAGCGTAAAAAGCTTCTGGACTACCTGAATAAGAGGGGGTATTGATCATGAACAATAAGCAGTTTTTGAATATCTTTAACGATATCGACGAGGAAATCATCCAGCAAGCAAACGAGGACGTAAACTCCTGGCTCAAAGACCGAAGCGGCATTGTTGTACGCTCGGACGAAAGGCGGGGATTTCTCCGGAAAACAATAATAGCGTCTGCCGCGTGTGCGGCGGCGGTACTGTCGGGTGTTTTTATCATGAATAATTTCATTCCCGCAAAGCCCTTGGAAAATTTCAACGACTCTCCAGCAGAAACAAACAGCTTCTATCACTTCGCCGACCCGGAAGACCGGGAAAGTAAAGCCGAAGACGACGGCTGGGAAATTCAACACATAAAAGAGAATTATCCCGTTTACCATAGTGCGGAAGAATTAGTGTCAGACGCCGACTTGGTGTTTATCGGAACAGTCAGGAACTATGGCACCGCGTATAACCTCAATGTACCTTTAGATGAACAGGCAATATCGGATTTTACAGAAATCATTGATCTGTACCTGCACGGAGAGGTTGAGGTAATAACCCCGTATAAGGGAACGGTATCTGAAGCAGAAATGATAAAAATTACTTTCACAATGAAAGGACTGTATTCAGGCGAAGAGCCTAAGGAAGCATCGGTGACCACGCGTGAAATTATGATAGAAACCGCCTCAGGCAAAAAAATCATGATAGTATATGATGTGCCGGAAATAAAGACCGGAGAGACTTATCTGTTCTGTCTTAAGGCGGACGGGAACGCTTACAATTTTACGGTCAATCCCTATCAGAGCGTTATAAACATCAGCGAGCCGTCTGCAAAGGACAAGTACGGATATCTCTCCGCAAAGGATATAATATCATATTTCGGCAATGATGCCGTAAATACAGGGACTGTTTACTATGTTGTTGATCCAGTCGATGACATTATGCGCCGTGAACTTGATTTCAGCGATACAAAAATTACGATTCATAATTTAGATGAAAATTATGAATACAATCACTCGATTGATGGCAGCGTTGTATCTTTGGGATATTTAAAGGAATTTTTCGGCAACGACGGTCTTCCGTTTGACGGGAAGTATAAGGATAACCTGGAGCGCGCGGCGTTCAACGCAATCTACAGATGCAAGGTATCGGAGGGCGCAAAGGCGTATACCCCTGTTGACGGCAAAGTCATAGCTATCAACGACCACGGATATAATGGCGGTTTGGGACGCGCTGTTGCGATAGAATTTGAGGACAAAGTGTTTATTCTCGCTCATCTCGCCGAGGTAAATGTAAAGGTCGGCGATAATGTGACTGCGGGTCAGGCTGTCGGTATTTGCGGAACGTCAGGCGCTGTAGACGATACGGTGCTTTCGATCATCACAATGATAAAGCTCTCGCCAGAACTGCGGTCGAATTAAGATACACGCTGTTCCGTGGATTGCAGGTAAAACAACAGAAAAAGGCATTATCGACTTATGCAGTCGGTAATGCCTTTTTTTATTTTCTGTGCTTGCTGCGTAGGCTTTCATAATGGAAGCTAATGGCAGTGTCACGACAGTGGAAATATATCAACCTAATATAATACTGTCGGCGCTTCAAGTATTTGGTTTTACCTATTTTAATTATATTATATGTTATCACATTTGTCAAGCAGAAAAGGCGAATATCTGCATTTTCTTACAAATGAATGGCGTATAAAATAAGTATCCTATCTGGACAAGTTCCTCTATTTGCTATATAATGGTAAAAATTGGTTTTTCAGTGCTGCGACTGAAGAACAAATGAGTACCCAATCTAATTACCGCAACAGGAGGATAAATGCCAGACCTTTTAAATGAAAAAGAAATAACCCTGGACAAGCTCAGAGAATACTTTCACGAGAACGATTTCTCTACCATGCCCATAAAGGACCCGTCCGAATACAGCGAGGAAGAGGCAATGCTTTATAAAACGGTACTGAAGCTCATCAATGCGGAGTGGAAAACGATCTCAAAGTCGCTAGGCTTAACTCACCCGCAGAGCTGTTACTCAAAAGACTTCCCACCTGAGCTTATCAGAGATAGAGTTCAGCGGATCATTGCGGATACTGTTATTAAGCTCTGTAATGATGAGAACGCCTTTGGGAATGTGTTAGAGCAATTTATTATTCCTCAACTTCTTGAAGGCAGCACGGGTGACGATGAACTACACAACACTACAAACGCGCTTATGCTCACATTGGATATCAAGGACTTGGCGAAAACGGCTAAGGAGTTTTCATGTGACGAGGACTTTAATCCATACTATATGGGAGAAAACTATCCTAAATGGGATCATAACAAGAAGTGGTATCGCACACGCGCTAAGCTAAAGATTGAGTTGATGGACGACCTGGCGGAATGCTCCCCAAACGGAGAACGAAGATAAGTCGCTTGATGTGCACTTCGAAATGAACGGGGACTTCGGTAACAGCACCATAATCTTTCTTGAACCGGCGTTTGAGCCGATCACATAAAAAACAATAGCGGTGGGCAAATTGCTCACCGCTAATTTATATATGTATTCGGGGTGTCTTTAAACTGGGATATGGAGGACACGAAATATGAAAAACATACTTGACGAATTATATGACAGCGGCTTGTTCCACTTGACAAAGCTCGCCGATGTAGGCGATGAGTATAGGAAGAAAATGGAGCAGCTTCTCAAGGTGGAAACGGAGCTTTTGAAAGCATTTCCCGACTGTGAGGATATGCTTAACGAATTTCAGTCTGTTGAAATCGTTCTGAATGATCTCTCAAATCGCTATGAGTTCAGCATAGGTTTCAGATTGGGTGCGCAGCTTGTTCTTGAAATGATCAGTCCGATCAAGTGAGGTGTTGTTTGCTTCGTTTAAAGCTACTGTAGTGACAACGCTCCTTTTAGCATAGTTCAAGGAGTTTATCATATTCCATTAATTGCAATATTGCCATTCCCATAAGAACACTGCCCTTGATCAAAACAAGCAGAGAGATATAATCACTTAAGTTTAGCTATTGTAGGATTTAATTCACACAAACTAAATCGAGGGATTTATCATACTCTCGCTTCGTTTTTGCTTGCAGGTTATCACTTAGATGCTTGTATTTTTATGACAGTAGCTCAACAGAGCACTTTGGGAACGATTTGCTATGATGCGCATGCCTAAATAGCTTTCCTACTAATTTGTTAACATATGAATAATTTGTTTCCTTACGATTATATTTAACACAAGCTACTGAACATCTCTATTCATTTTATAATTACGATGTAAAATTGTGACATTTCGTATTTGATAAGGTTTTTCTTTGATTTCAGGAATATATACACAAATGATAATCATACCTCCTGAAAATAACGCATAAAACATGAATACTTATAGTTGCCTAATCTGTAGGAAAACAGAGCCTAGTGGTAATATAGTCAAATGTCCCCTTTTTCTTTGAACATTTTATCAATAAATAAAGCTATTTCTTTAATTGGAACTGCATCAATTGATTTTGCAATTGTTTGTGTATCATATAAGCCATCTAAAACGCCCGTATTTTCTAAATCTATCCGCAATAAACAAATTTTATTTGCACTCCCTGTATTAATGAGTTCTTTAATTGCTGGCCATTCAATGTAATTTGTCCAGTTTTTTTCACAATAATCCGGAGAAAGTAATACAACGATAAACTTACATTTTTCTTTATATATCTTTCTCAAATGTTCGTCACCGTTAGCACCATTTATCAATGTTTCATGCCAGGAATCGTAGAAAATATCGCTCTTTTTGTAACCCAATTTGAGCAATTCATTACACAAAGGTTCTACAATTTTTTCTCTGTATTTCCCAGAAAAGGTAATACCTATTTTAAAGTTTGGAATCATAACTTCTTTTCCTTTCCCTATCTTAGCATTCGATACCTCGTCGAATGAAGATGCTTTTTCGTACAATTTTCTTTCGGTTTGGTTTATTAACTTCATAATGTTTGTTTTGTGTATATTAAATCTCTCATTTTGATGTTTAAGAGCATTTAAAATGTTTTGTTTCCTTATTATGCTCTGATCAAGGCAGGCATTAAGAGAATTAATTATCAATATTAAACATCCCAGTAATGGCTGTTTAAATTGGTTGCATGCTTCTTTATCTCTATTTGTAATAATTTTGTCGATATAATTTTTCTCTTCTTTTGAAAGACCCGGCAATATTTTCTGAGACAAATAATTTTGGGCCTTCAAAAAATGAGTTTCTTTTGAAGTTATTTTATTTTCCATCATTTCTTCCGATGTCTTAGTAATATTGTCACATATTTTATCTAATTTGGCTCGTAGCCTAAACAAATCTTTAAAGGGTTTGTCAATAAAAGATATGAAATTTTTTATTGTATTATAGAGGTTATCATCACTAATAGGGATAACTATCCTTTGATTCTCATACTGCCAGTCTGTCGGAAAAAGGATTATAGATGGGATACAATTTTCATTGATATTATAGGCGTCACGTATATCAGTTATATAATTTTCATTATTATCTATCGCGTTAATTCTATATTTATTAATTGTCGTGTCAAAAAAGTAAGTATTTTTTGAAAAAGCAGGGGGATAATTATTAACAATTGATAAGTTGGGGTTGTTTACTCTAATATAATCCAAATTCTCACAAGGAAGACCATTTTTGTCATCGAATTTATGATTTTTTGAATTGGAAAACAAAAAAAGTATTCTATTATGGGTCAAATCATTATATGAATTCCAATATTTCTTAATATCATTATATGATTCTTGAGAATCGCGTTTACGTGCTAAGAGCACCATAACCCATAAATATCCTCTGCTTCTTGCAGTGTTTCTGCAAAATTCTAAATAATCCAATATGGGGAGATTAGTTATTTCCATAATGTCACCTCACGAAATTATTCTGTGTTTTTTATAATGCAGCAATTGTATAGGTTAACTGATGTATGAGAGATTTACATTACACGCGATATAATTTCGTGTCAATGCAAAAGGTTCAGATTAAAACTTTTAGCATATAAAAGAATACAGGTTTAACAGTGGATTTTAACGAAACGGAATTTGGTTTACAAACTTAGGTTAGATTTCGTTATATTGTTTCATCAATTATTTGAGAAAAATCCTCTACACCAGCCATTTCTGCTAGAAGAATGAGATATTCATTTAGTTTGCGTTGCAATAATTCTAATTCTTCTCTAAATCCGTCCCAATTCATATTGTTTTCTTGAATGTTAAGACTTAATCTGTGCCATTTTGAAGTAAATGGCCTTATTATTTGATTTAAAACTGCAATTGCAATTTTACTGAAGTCTTTACAAGCGGTTCCATATTTCTTTAAAATTTCTCTGGTAGTGCCAAATAGACTATACAAGCTAGTAAGAGCTTCTTCATTGTCGCCCTCATTCGCCTTTAATTTCCTAGTAGCACAGCGTGTTAAAAGTTCCACATACAATTCCCACGCTGCGTCCCTGTCTGCTGTTGAAAATTCAAGTTCCACCTCTAAAAAAGAAGAAGTAAATTTCAAATTAGTAAGTTTAAATTTATTTAAAATTTCTTTCAGTTTCATGCAGTTCTCCCTTCTATATGGCTAGTTGTTTCTTTAACAAGGTTTGATTAAAAAATTAGCTGTATATATTAATAGCTTTATTTCCCATTATATCTCTGAAAAGGCTTTGAGAAATTATGAGGATTTCCAATATAGCCATGGTTTTCCATGCCTCTTAACCAAGACAAAAAGGATTGGACAAATGCAGGATCAGATTTAGTAATATGCCCTTGACCGACCTTTGCCAAACCCAAGAATTGATCTGGTAATTTGATAGCCTTTTCTCCCCAATACCAAAATTCCTCTGCTACCAATACATATTTTCCAGGTATATCTTTTAAATAATTTAACATATTTATTTCGCCATGTTCTAAACTATGATGACTATCCTCTTGAATAACCATACCCGTCTCTTCCGATGTATGGTAAATATTATCTCCATACTTTTTCTTTTTGCTGCCATACATAAATGGCCTTTTACGATTGTGCCTTTCACAATTCCAGTATTCGTCAAATGTCAACTTTTCGCTTACTATCATTGCGTAAATAAGACGATTTTTATACGGAGATCCCTTTGCTGCTGACCCAATCCCAACAATAATGTCTCCAACATCTGCGCAGCGGCGTATTACTGGTTTGCATGTAGCCAAAGTGCAGTAACCGTAAAATGGATTTGGAGCAAATCCAAAATCCCTTGTTACAATGTAAGAATATAGTTTCATAGTCACCTCAACAGGTATAACGATAAGGCGTATTTGAAGGAAGAGAATTTCCGTCATTGTCCTCCCAAATTGGTTTATCGCCCCTTATAGCTTCATCAATCTTTTCTGAGTTCCATCCCACGATAGAATCAGCATAATCTTGAAGTGGGTCGGGTATAGTAACATCTTTTTCTCCAGGAAGGAAGACTCCGATGATTTTTTTCCCTTTTTTCATAGCATAATCTATTTCCCAATTTACCCAATCGCTTTTATGCGTGTTTTGCCCTATCAAGACAACTATCGTCCCTGCCCAATCAATAGCCGGTCTGAGGTATTTACTTTTAATGTAGTCCTCATCGTTGGCTCTGTTAGGTTCGCTCTCTTTTATAGAACTATCTCTGAAATCATAACCTTTGTGCCCCATGAGTTTTTTAAAATCTTCAATTCTACTTTCATCTTCCCCTTTATGAGATACGAATAGGTTGATTGTTTTGGACATACTATTTACCTCCTTATACTTTGCTTTTTAACCAATTTAACCACATTACTTGATAAATCGGATTTGTACATTCCCTTATTATTTTGTCCCGTGACTCTACAAAGTGCATTTTATTTGCGGCATAGGTGCAGATAACCTTTAAAATATTATCATACGCTTCATATCCCGTGGACTGCATTGCAATGCCTAACAGTTTGTTTTCGTCGCACTCCAAGTGTGAAATATCAACCATACTACTATATATTTTGTCAACCACCCCTTTAAAATCCTTTTTTTCTATTTTAAGTGAGTCTCTATTTGAAATATCACACTGTTGTATGCCTAATAAAGGTTCATTTTTTTCATAAATATGCAAACTATCGCTTACATGATTATACGTTCCAACTTCTATATTTAACCACGATGCAAGTATCTCCTGTATGGATGTGAATTGTACAAGGTTATACGGTAAACCCAAAACAAGATCATTACTTCTCATAATTTGCATCCATTCAAGTTTATGGTCGCGAACCTTTATTAATGAACATATATTACAAGGAATATCATCGTTGTTTGGAACACCACTATTTTGGGGTAAATCAGTTTTAGGATCCCAAATTAGCACAACAACTTGTCGGCTTTCGGGGCAGCTCTTAAGTGTATGATAAACTCTCTCTAGCTGATTAAAGCCATATCTATACATAATCCTGCTACCATATGCCCCAGGATATTTTTCATAATCTCCTGCGTATTTGGGCAATATGGGGTTCCAAAAATTAATTGTTCTAGCATCATCGCTTCCACTTAAAATCCATATCAGTTCTGCAAGCGCATACCCTATACTTATTGGAGGATACTTGCAGGTTATCCATTTTTGTACAGGATTATTGATAGACATAGTGGCGTGAAGTATTTCTTTTGTTCTGCCGCCTCTGGTTTCAATACTACACGCACCAGTTACGGATTTATATGCTTGTTCCCAGATTTCATTTGCCGTTTCACCGAAACAATTAAAAAACATCTTGCTACACCTTCGATCTGTTCAAAGTACAATATGCCATTTGGGGGGATAGAAATACTCTATAGGTTGCATTAAATTAGGCGTAAAGTGCTGTTTAATTCTTGTCCTGCTATTACCTTTAAAGTTGGGATATGCTACCCTTGTATACTTGTCAGTTTCACAAAAAATATTTTGGCAATCGATCAACTGAAGTTGCCTATTTCCGATATAGTTAAAGTTAAGATTTAGACGTTGAAACTCCTGCTCTTGATTTTCAGCCATTAGTTGAATAATATATTCGTTTGAATATCCATTGGTATTGGAAAACAATTTTGATATACCGCTTTTAGCGCCTGGTCCTGCAACAACAAAATCCATCTCGCTAAAATCACACAATTCACTATAATTGATGTCAATCGCATATTGGAAGGCTAGAAATTTACCCAATGACGGAAAACCTAATAACAAATCATATAATTCCTTTAGGCTCTTAGCCAGTGATATTTTTTTTACAATGTGTTCAGACATCATATATTCAATCAACTTGAGATTGTTGCTATGCTTGTTCCTATATCCAAAGGAACTGCCGGATGGCATAATATAAGCGGCAGAATATATTTTTTCCCCTTTTTCGGTATGTTTTAAAAGTAACTTGTCATAGGTTTTAAAAGAATAAGATTTAAAGTCGATTATTCCGAGCTCTTTTTCAAGATATTCCCATGTTTCAATCTTGTTGAATAATTTGAACAATATAATTCTAAAAAAAACATCTTCTGGCGAGAAGTCAAAGGAACTGTTGTCAGGATAAATAACTCTTTTAATTAAATATTGACTAACCCTATCTGATGCACGATATGTATTTGTGAATTTATACTTTAATAAGATAGAATTACTTGTCCAAGGATAAGGCGCCCCTAATCTTCTAAGTTCAAATATTTTTTGACGTTCGGCAGCAAATTTCCAATAAGAATTATATATTGCAGATGGTTTTATCCCTCTTTTTTTCAAGAATGGGACATCAGGAATTATGTTGTTTATATTTTCTTTTATATCCAAACGCAACTGTTGATCAAAAGGATTCTCATCTTTCATGATAAATATTCTCCATTCGTAATTTCAGTATTTAACGCATAATTACTATCATTAAACGATTATATTCATTTTTATTATAGACTATCTTCATCAAATTTTCAATAATTTTTTTGGGGCGTTGCGCAAGATGTCGAAATCCTGCGTAACGTGTAAATTAATCGTCATGTTTAACAAAATTTTCAGCACAGATTTATGCAATTTCACGCATGGATAAGCTCGTTTTGTCATGATGTGACCATTGAAATTCGGACTATGACAAAGTGACCGTATTACATCTCGCTCGCTCTTCAGTTGTTGTGTAGTACTTTCGCTTTCTGAATTGAACTAAGAATACATCGCCACTTTATTTCTTTAAAGTCATTTGAAGTAAAAGTGAATCTTATGGAATTTTTGAAAATAAAAGCCGACCGATCAACTGCTCGATAGACTTTGGATTTGGCGTAGTTTGGCTCACTTCCGTATGTTATCCTTGTAGTTTAAGGGAATTTTGAATGCAATGTTACAGTTGCAACTATAACATAAGATAAAAACCGCTGTTTAATACCGTTTTACACGGGTTACAGCGGTTTAGCATTTGTGATAACGTGACCAAAAAGATTTTTTCGACAAAAGACTTCCTAACCGAGATAAGTCAACCCTGCGTTGTTTTTGCGGTATTTTGCACGAAGCGCAAAATCGAATTACTAGCAATGGGCGTTCGTCAAGCTGCGAAGCAGCGCA
>JAFLUG010000037.1 GCA_022508885.1 Oscillospiraceae bacterium
ATTTCAAAAAGCACGAAATTTTTTCTGAAGAAAAAATTTCGCGCGGTTCTCACTTTGCGGCGGCTCCGCCGACGCAAAGTGATGAATTTTGAAATTTTTTAAAATAGGAGTGATTAACATGGCGATTCGTGAGGGCAAAACCTTTCGCTACAGCAACGCCTCGATTATGTCCTATGCCTCGGTAGTCGGAAAAACCGAGAGCGAAGGACCATACGGCGATGAATTTGACGAGATAGTACCCGACAACAAGGGCGGCACAGAGACCTTCGAGCAGGCAGAGGGCTTGTTTCAGCAGAAGGCTTTACAGCACGCGATGAACAAGGCGGAGCTGGTGCCGGATAAAATTGACCTTATCTTTGCGGGCGACCTGCTCAACCAATGCACAGGCTCGTCCTATGGACTGAAGGACTTCTATATTCCTTTTATGGGAATTTTCGGCGCCTGCTCTACCTTTGCCCAAGGGCTTCTGCTTGCGGGAGCAATGGTAAACGCGGGATATGTGGACAACGCCGCGGCGGTAACTTCTTCGCATTTTTCCTCGGCTGAGCGGCAGTTCAGGTTTCCGCTGAATTACGGCGGAGTACGCCCTCCGACGGCGCAGTGGACGGCGACAGCCGCGGGTGCGGCGATAGTTGCCGCTACGCAGAAGCCGCCGTTTATCCGCGCGGCAACAGTCGGGAAGATCGAGGACATGGGAATTTCCGACGCCAACAACATGGGCGCGGCAATGGCGGGCGCGGCGTATGATACTATCCTGCGGCATTTCCGTCAGACGGGACACAATTACGAGAGCTATGACCTGATAATAACGGGAGACCTCGGTCAGGTGGGGTCGGATATGCTGTACGAGCTGTTCAGGCGCGACGGGATAAGTATTGAAGAACGCCACAGAGACTGCGGTCTGCTTATCTACGACCGTGAAAAGCAGGACGTACACGCGGGCGGTTCGGGCTGCGGCTGTTCGGCGTCGATGATATGCGGACATTTCTTAAAGCGTGTTGAAAGCGGAGAGTTAAAGCGTATACTTTATGCCGCGACGGGCGCGCTTATGTCGCCGACAATGGTACAGCAGGGCGGAAATATCCCCGGGATATCCCATGCCGTGGAGATAAGCTTTAATTAGTGAGCAGTAATAACGCGGAATTGGCGGGTTTGATACTCGGCAATAACGCTGTCTTAGCGGGGTAATTTATGCCTGAAACGCTGTTCTGGCGGAGTTTATTTAAATTTGAAATTTCAAAACCGCGAAACACTTAGTGTTTCGCTATCTAAGCGTCGCGGCTCCGCTACGCTGCGCCGTGCCGCTTATTTTTGAAATTTCGTTTACGCCTGAGACGCTGTTCGGGCGGTTTTTATCCGCTAAAACAACGTAATACCGAAGAGCGAAATTTCAAAAATCAAGCATTGTCTGAGCACGGAGCGCAGCGAAGTGAGAAGCAATGCTTGGATAGCACAGCGCGCCAACGGCGCGATGTGCGGTTTTGAAATTTCTATTAAAATAAGGAGTCAGATTATGGATATGTTTATGGAGTACGTCTGGGCGTTTATAATCGGCGGGATACTGTGTGCGATAGGTCAGGTGCTTATCGACCTGACAAAGCTTACGCCCGCGAGGATACTGACAAGCTATGTTGTCGCGGGGGTTATCCTCGGGGCGATAGGAGTTTACGAGCCGCTAATCGAGCTCGCCGGAGGCGGAGCTACCGTGCCGCTCACGGGCTTCGGAAATCTGCTCGCAAAGGGAGTAAGAGAGGCGGTAGACGAGCACGGACTGCTCGGCGCGTTTATGGGCGGATTTACAAACGCGGCGGTCGGCATTTCGGCGGCGATATTCTTCGGGCTTATCGTAGCTCTTATATTCAAGCCGGGAACAAAGATAAACGCAAGCGCGAAGCAGTAAAAATTATTGGGGAAAAACTTTCTGAAGAAATGTTTAGCGTTATGCGCCGAAGGAGCATAACGCACCCCAAACCCCTTTTCAAAGACTTTTAATTTTTACCGTTCATGATTACGCACTTAAGCTCATTTACATTCTCGACCAAGAATTTCGGCTTGAATTGCGAAAGCTCCCCGCGGGTACGAAATCCCCAGAGCACTCCGCACGCGTCAAGCCCCGCGTTTTGGGCGGTCTGCATATCCACCGAGCTGTCGCCCACATAAAGCGGCAGACATCCCTCGGTCTTGTATTTTTCCGCAAGATAACGCGCCGCGTCGGGCGCGGGCTTTTTCGGATAACCATGTTCACCGCCAATAATTTCGGTTATCCTGTTTCCGAAAAAGCGCTTTAAAAGGACCTCGGCGAATTCATAGGATTTGTTGGTGTTGCAAAGACAGGTGATGTTCTTCGCGCAAAGCTCGTCCAGAAGCTCTGAAATGCCGTCGTAGGGCAGGGTCTTATCCGCACTGTGAACGGCATAGTATTCGCAGAACAGCAGATAGGCTTCGTTGAATTCGCTCTCGGAAAAGCCCGCCGGAAGTATGCGCTCTACAAGCTTCTGAATGCCGTTTCCCACAAACAGCTTGTAAGAGTTTTTCTCATGAACGGGAAAGCCAAGCTCACAAAGCGCGTGATTTCCCGCCGCGGCAAGGTCCCCGAGCGTGTTTAAAAGCGTTCCGTCAAGGTCGAAGATAATTGGAGAATACATAACAAATCAGCTCCGTTTTATTGTTCTGTAACCTCATTATAATAAATAAAGTACACTTTGTCAATCTTTGTTCGTTTCTGTCTTGAAATTATCGCAAATATATGCTATAATAAAAATAGTGTATTATTATTAAAAGATGATTGAGGAACAAAATGGAATATTTCGACTTATACACCTACGACAGAAAGCCGCTGGGGAAAAAAGTCCAACGAGGCGCGCCGATTCCTTTCGGGGAGTTTCACATTGTCGTGCAGGTAATGACGGTAAACTCAAAGGGAGAAATTTTGCTTACGCAGAGAGTTCCCGAAAAAACAAGCGGCGGAAAGTGGGAGTGCTCGGGCGGCTGCGCCATATCGGGGGAAAACTCTCGCGAGGCGGCGGCAAGGGAGCTGTTTGAGGAAACGGGCATCTCGGCTTCTCCCGACGAGCTTACGCTCGATTGGGCAATAACCACCGACAGTATGCTGAGAGATTTTTACATTGTAGTAAAGGACATGCCGCCGGAAAAGCTTAAATTGCAGTCTGCGGAGGTGTGCGCGGCAAAGTGGGTGAGCTTTGAGCGCCTGTGCGAAATGTCGCGTAACGGACAGACCACCCGCACGGTGACCCGCTGGCTGAACAGCCGCGGAAACGAGCTGCATAAAGCGATTGAAAACGTTCGCCTGAAAGGACAAGCGGATAACAATGAGTAGCAGTGTTTCGGAAAACAAGACCGTATCAAAGATAAAGGCGCTCGCCGAGTCTGCCGAATGCGGCGGAAACTCCCGCGACGAGGTCTTTGCGCGCTGTTTCTTGGCGGCGCGGAAAACTCTCGGAATAACGCCGTTTGACGAGCAGATAGCCGCGGCAATTGCTCTTTCCGAGGGAAAAATGGTGCAAATGCAGACGGGCGAGGGAAAGACCTTGTGCGCGGTCTTTGCCGCGTGCGCTCACGCGATATCTCAGAATAACGGCGGTTCTGTACACATCTTCACCTTTAACGACTATCTCGCTAACCGCGACTGCAAGTGGATGAAGCCGATATACGACGAGCTTGGCGTGTCGGTCGGTGTGCTGACCGAAAAAACTCCGCGCGGGGAGCGGGGAGCGCTGTACAAAAAACAGGTGGTCTACACCACCGCCAAAGAAGCGGGCTTTGATTATCTGAGGGATTTCACCGAGCTTGACCCGCAGAAGATGTGCTTTCCCAAGCCCGATTTCGCTATATTCGACGAAGCCGACAGCATTCTTATAGACGAGGCGCGTATACCTCTCGTGATAGCGGGCGATGTTGCCGTAAAAGAGGACGGTTCGGTCGCTGAGATATACGAAAAGCTGAGCGGATTTGACGAAGCCGATTTCGAGGTCGATGATGAGACAAAAAACGTTTATCTTACCGACGAGGGCGCGGATAAGGCAGAAGAAGTTTTCGGGGCGCGCGGTATATACTCCGCGAACAACGCGGGGCTGTTGGCGAAGATATGCGCGTGTTTAAAGGCAAGAGAGGTTCTCAGAGAGGACAAGGACTATATAATAAAAAACGGGAAGATAGTGCTTGTGGACGAGTTTACGGGGAGAACAGCCCCCGGGCGCGTTTTCCCGGGAGAGCTTCAGGCGGCGGCGGAGGCGAAGCACGGGCTTAAGATAACCTCGCGCGGAAGGATAATCGGAAGCATCGCGCTGCAATATTTCGCGCGGCTCTACCCAAAGCTTGCGGGAATGACGGGCACTGCCGAAAGCGCAAGAGAAGAATTTGAAAAGTTTTACGGAATTACGGTCGAGGTAATTCCCACACGACTTCCGTGTAAGAGAATTGATGACCCGCTTGAGTTGTACTATGATAAAAACGAAAAGCAAAAGGCGATAATCGCGGCGGTAAAAGAAGCCGCGGACAAACAGCGCCCCGTGCTTGTCGGAACGGCGAGCATAGAGGAAAGCGAGGAGCTTTCCGAAGCGCTCCGCAAAGAGGGCGTAAGCTGTTCGGTGCTTAACGCCAAGAACAACGCCGAGGAAGCGAAGATAATCGCAAACGCGGGAAAGCGCGGCGCGGTGACTATCTCCACCAACATGGCGGGACGCGGCGTTGACATAAAGCTCGGCGGCGAAGATAGTTCTGATAAAGACTTTGTGGTAAACGCGGGCGGCTTGCTTGTAATTGCCACGTCCATGCGTGAAAGCGGGCGCATTACGCTTCAGCTCAGAGGACGCGCGGGCAGGCAGGGCGACATGGGCGAAAGCAGATATTTTGCCTCTCTCGATGAAGATATCATGATAAAAAACAATCTCCGAAAGCTGTGCGGAAGACATTATCCAAGCGAAAAAACAAGCGGCGCGCTCACCGACAAAACGCTCCTTAAAGAAGCGGAGAGGATACAGCGAATCTCAGAGGGCGACACCTTTGACGAGCGCGTAAACCTTATGAAATACACCCTGATAGGCGAAAAACACCGCGAGACGACCTTTGCGCGGAGAACCGCGCTGTTAAGCGGAGAATACCAAAGCGAAATGTGGAAAAAGAACGCTCCCGAGCTGTATGAAAAAGCCGTTCAAAAATTCGGCGAACAAGAGCTGAACGCGCTTGAAAATAAAATTCTCGCGGCGCTGCTCAACGAGTTTCACAGTGACTATCTCGACTACACCGCGTATCTCAGGGAGGGCATCCACCTCACGCAGATAGCGGGGAGAAATCCCGCGGAGGAATATAACATCGCCTGCGAGGAATATTATGAAAACGCCGCCGGGAGCATTCCCGACAGAATGACCGAAAAGCTCGAAGAGGTTTTAAAATGCGGAAATATCGCGGACTATAAGATAGAAACTCCCGAGAGGATATACACCTATCTGCTCAATGATATGGCCGAGGAATTCAGGGTAAAGCCGCTTTTGCTCAACGTGTTCTCCGAAGAGGACGAGCAGGAGCTTATCAAAGAGACCGAAGCCGAAGAGAAAAAGGGGTTCTTCCAAAAACTGTTCGGGAGAAAATGAGGTGAACACGTTGTCTACCGTATGCGCTATCGCCACTCCATTGGCTGTCGGCGGGATATCCGTCGTGAGAATTTCGGGAGAACAGGCGCTTGAAATAGCCGGAAAGGTTTTCGTGCCTGTTGGGAAAAGCGTCTTTGAAATGAACGGGTACACCGCTGCCTACGGCAAGATATTTGACGGAGAAGAACGTCTTGACGACGGAGTTCTGCTGGTTTTCCGCGCGCCGCATTCGTATACGGGAGAGGACGTGTGCGAGATATCCTGTCACGGCGGGATCTACGTCACTCAGCGCGTGCTCGGCGCGTGTATAAAAGCGGGCGCTCAGCCCGCGGCGGCGGGAGAATTCACCAAGCGCGCGCTGTTAAACGGAAAGCTGTCGCTTACTCAGGCTGAGGCGGTCGCGGATATGATCTCGGCGCAGGGCGCGCAGAGCCTCAACTGCTCCAATCTCATGATAGACGGTCTGCTTTACCGAAAAGCCGAGCGCATAAGCGAAAAGCTCATGGAAGTTTCGGCGCAGATTTCCGCGTGGATAGACTATCCGGACGACGACACGCCCGCCGTAACAAGCGAGTGGCTCACGGAAAAACTGACGGACATAAACGCGGACTTTTCCGCGCTTTTAGACAGCTACGACGCTGGCAGAATGATACGCGAGGGGATATCCTGCGCGATAGTCGGAAAGCCTAACGTCGGAAAATCCACGCTGATGAACCTGCTTTCGGGAGAAGAACGCAGCATCGTAAGCTCGGTAGAGGGAACAACGCGCGACGTTGTTGAAGAAACCGTAAACATCGGCGGGGCGGTGCTCAGGCTCTCGGACTGCGCGGGCATACGCGAGACAGACGACGAGGTGGAAAAGATAGGCGTCGGGATAATGCTTAAAAAGCTGAAAAACGCGGACGTTGTGCTTGCGGTTTTCGACGGCTCGCGGGAGCTTTCGGACGAGGACGAAAGGCTGTTTTCGCTTATCGTGGATAAACCCGTTATCCCCGTTGTAAATAAAAGCGACTTAGAGCAAAAGCTTGATATAGACGAACTTGAAAAACGACTCGGAAAATGCGTTGTCATGTCGGCGAAAAACGCCGACAGCGCAAAGCTTCTGGCAAAGGAAATAACCGAGCGGCTCGACCTCAAACGCTTTGACGCGGGAGCGGGATTTATCGCAAACGAACGCCAGCGTGCCTGTGCTATGCGAGCGAAAGCCGCCGCGGGAAACGCGCTGAATGCCGTAATGGCGGGGATAACTCCCGACGCGGTGGGTGTGGAGCTTGAGCAGGCGCTCGACGCGGTCTTCGAGCTTTCGGGAAAGCGTGCGTCGGAAGAAGTCATCAATGCGGTGTTCGAGCGGTTCTGCGTGGGAAAGTAAATTTTATTCCTCACAATAAATCAGATATAGGTAAGGGTGAACTTTATGGAGAAAAAAAGGCCGGTCGGCAGACCAAAGGGAAGCACAGCGAAAAAGGCTAAGGCAAAGGCCGCCCGAATCGAGAGACAGGCGAGAGCCGCCGCGGAAAACGCCGCGGGAAATAAGCCCGCGTCGAAAACAGCGCAGGGAGATATCATCTTCGCGCTGGACATCGGCACGCATTCCGTCGTAGGAGTGCTGGCGAAAAAGACAGGCGGCATCTGCGAGATAATCGACATGTACGAGCAGGTACATGAAACGCGCTGTATGGCCGACGGTCAGATAGAGGATATAGCGGCTGTGGCTGAGGATATAAAAAAGGTAAAGACCGAGCTTGAAAGCAGAAACTCCGTTTTGCTCTCTCGCGCCTGTATCGCCGCGGCGGGACGCGCGCTGAAAACCGTAAGGGCTTCGTGGGAATACAAGCTCGAAAAGGATAAGCTGATAACAAACGAGGTCTTAAAGACTACCGAGCTTGACGCCGTAAGAAGGACCTGCGCGGAGTACACCGCGAAGACACAGACCTCGGATAACGAGCCGGCGGCGTTTTACTGCGTGGGTCACAGCGTGGTGTCGCTCACGCTGGACGGCTTTAAGGTGACAAAGCCGGAGGGCCACAGGGGAGAAAGGCTTACTACCGAGCTTATCGCGGCGTTTATGCCGTCGTATGTGGTGGAGAGTTTGTGTACGGCAGTAGACGAGGCAAAGCTTGATGTGGCGAGCATAACGCTTGAGCCGATAGCCGCGATGAACGCCGTTATCCCGCAGGAGCTTCGGCTCATAAACCTCGCGCTGTGTGACATCGGCGCGGGAACCTCGGACGTAGCCGTGTCGCGCGACGGAAGCGTTGTGGCATACGGAATGGCGACTACCGCGGGCGACGAGGTGACAGAGGCTGTAATGAAAGAACTTCTGGTAGACTTCAAGACCGCCGAGATGATAAAAACAAGCACCGACGACGAGATAACCTACACCGACGTATTGCTCGCCGAGCATAAGATAAAGCGCGAAAAGGTATTGGAGATAACCGCCGAAATGACCGAGGAGCTTGCCAAGGTGATAGCGGACGAGATAATCACGGCGAACATAACTCCCCCTCAGGCGGTATTTCTTGTGGGCGGCTCGAGCAAGCTCGCGGGGCTTGCACAGCTTGTAAGCAAGGAGCTTGGCATCGGCGAGAACCGCGTTATCGTCGGGAGAAAAGAGCTTTTCAGGCAGATAAAAGCTCCCGAGGATATGGCGCTCGACGCCGAGCATACCACTCCGCTCGGAATTGCCGTAAGCAGCGGCGAGGGCGTGTCCTACGACTTTACCACCATAACCGTAAACGGAAAGCGTCTGCGCGCTCTCGATACAAACAGGATAACCGTTTTCGAGCTTCTGCCGCTCGCGAAGATAAAGCCCGAACAGCTTATGGCAGGTTCGGGAAAGTCGCTTACGTTTACGCTTTCGGGAGAGAAGATAACGCTGAGAGGAAAGACCTCTTCTCCCGCGGAGATAATCGTAAACGGCATAAGCGAGTCGCTCAACAGCGTTGTGACAAAGGGCGACGAGATTACGATAATCCCCGCGCAGAAGGGCGAGGACGCGGCGGCGAAGCTGTCCGACTACATCGACATGGACAGCGCGAAGTCCTTTACAATAACCGCCTTCGGCGAAAAGACACGCGCGGGAATATTTGTGTTTATAAACGGCGCGCTTAAAAACGCCGACCGCTTTATCCACGAGGGCGACAACATCGAGATACAGGATCTGTCCACCGTTTCGGCCGTTGCGAAAAATCTCGGCATAGAAGAGGGCGAAAAGCTGTTGTTAAACGGCAGAGAAGCTGACGGCTCGGAGACTCTTAAAAGCGGAGATATCATTACATACGCGATGCCGTTTACCGAGGTAAAGGCGGTAAGTATGTCGGAGGAGGGAGCCGAAGTTTACGAAACTCCCGCAGAGGAGCATGACGAAAAGCCCGAAGAAAAACCGCAGGGTACGACTGTTATCGTAAACGGCATAACCTCGGTGTTCCCTCTGAGAGAGGACGGAAAACAGCCGATATTCCTCGATATAGCCACCGCCTTTTCGGACAATCCCACCGAGCTTTTGTCGCGCGCCAACACCATCACCGTAAACGGAAAGATAGCGCGGCTTGACGAAGTCATCTACGACGGAGACGTTATCGTTATAGAATAATTTTAGGAATTGATCATATGAAAAAATTCAGCAAGGTTTTAGTTTCAATATTGCTGGCCGTGAGCCTTTGCGCCTGTTCGGAGATACCGACACTTGACGTTGACAGCTCAGAGGGCGAAAATTCTGTCACGGACGAAAGCTCGTCCTCATCGGTATCGTATGAAGAAAGCGGTCCCGGGCAGTTTGACATAACCAGACAGGAGTTTGTCGTAAAGCTTAACGCCGAGGGCGCTGTCTTAAACAAAGCCGAGATACTCGAAGACGGCGAGTTTGACGGACGCGGCTATACGCGTCTTAATAAGGGCGCGTCGCTTACGCATATCGTAAATACACAGACCGCCCAGCACTATCGCTTTGTTCTGGCTGTGCGCTCGGAAAAGGGCGCTTCGATAAGTATAAGCATTAAGGAAAAGACCGAGGGGATGTTTTACGTTTTGCCGTCGGAAAAGGACAACAAAGGCAACATCTCGCGGGAGTTTGTCTACGCCGCGCTTGACTGCGTTTATCTCGCCAGGGGAAAAAACGTGTTTACACTGAGAGTTGAAAACGGCTCGGCCGACATCGACTATATAATAATCGAAAACTCGGACGGTATCGACAGGTCGTACTATCGCACGGGTACCTCGGCGGAAAACCCCTTTGCGAGCATTGAGGTCGTGGGAGCGATGAAGTACTTTTCGGACATTTACGGAGAATACTCGCTGTCGGCTGTAAACGTTTCGGTCGGAACAAACGCCGAGATAGACGCGCTCTACGGCATAACGGGAAGATATCCCGCTATCCGCGGCTCCGAGCTTGCGTACGCGGTAGTTGACAATCCGGATAAACTCGAAAAGCTTGACAAGGACATCGGGCTTGCGGCAGAATACAGCGAAAGCGGGGGGATAGTTTCCTACAAGTGGCACTGGTATTCTCCGAACAGGCTTCGCTCGGTGAAAACGGGAGCGTTTGACATGACGGGGCTGTTTGAGCAGGCAAACCTTGAAGATCTTTATACGATGAGCACCGCAGAGCTTGAACAGCTCAACAAAAACGGCTATCTCTCGACCGAGCTTTACTCGATTATTACCGACATAGACAAGACAGCGGAATATCTTACGCGGCTTAAAGACAAAAAAGTCGTAACGCTTTTCGAGCCGCTGCCCAATCCCGATTCGGGGCTGTACTGGTGGGGAGACGACCCCGAAAGCTATAAAACGCTCTACGCGCTTATCTTCGACCGCCTTTGCCTGTACCACCGCCTTTCAAACCTTATTTTCATCTACAACGGCGGCAGCATGGACTATTACCCCGGCTCGCAATACTGCGACATTGTCGGGCAGAGCTTTTTCGAGAAGTCCGACTCGGCGTTTGCGGGGAGATTTTTCGCTGTGGCTGACGCGCTTCCCACGAAAAAGATGCTCGCCGTTACTTCGCGCGACGTTATAACAAGCGCGGACAACATGGACCGCGACAACGCCCTCTGGCTTTTCAGCGCTATCGAAAGCGGGCCGTATCTCATCAACGAAAACGGCGTTTTCTCCACCGCCTATAATACCGCCGCCGACCTCAGAAAAAACTATAACTCCACCGTTATCATCACAAGAGACGAGCTGCCCGATATCGCGAAATATGCGGTATAGAAAAGTTATAAAAAACTAAACGCGCCCCAAACCGGGCGCGTTTTACTGTCCATTTCATATTTTTAAATGTGTTTATGCAATAAATCAGAATTTATCAGATTTATTATGATATAGAATCACACCTATCATTTCCCCTATATTTTGCTTTTGAGAAATGACAGAAAATAATTTTTCAAGTGACAACGGCTCTTTTTGCCAATCAAACATATCGTTATCATTTACAGGTAAATACTCCATTTGGTTATCAACAAAACCCCAACCTGTTTTATTAAAAAGCGTAATTATATTTGCGATACTGCTTGAATATAAGCTGCAACCAAGCGATAATGATGCAGATACTGACATTTCTTGCCGATTTATCTTAAAAAACATAAAAGAGAACTTTAATACTCCGCGTACACCTCGTCGGTCTCTTCTATATCGAAGTTTATTCCGTCGGGGTGGGCGTGGTCGGGCTTATCCTCGCCGCGGTAAAGCAGCTTCATGAAAATGGGCGACAAAACCGAGCTTGTAAGGATAAGCAGTATTACCGACGTGAAATACTGCGGCGACATCATGCCGACGGAAAGTCCCTTTTGCGAAACGATAAGGGCGACCTCTCCGCGCGTCATCATGCCCACGCCGACCTTCAGCGAGTCGCGGCGGCTCAGCTTCCACGCTCTCGCCATAAGTCCGCAGCCTATCACCTTTGCCGCCATGGCTACCACGGCGAACGCCAGCGAGAACCACAAAAGCTGAAGCGTAAATCCGCTGAACGAGGTCTTCAGCCCGATGCTCGCGAAGAACACAGGCCCGAAGAGCATGTAGCTCGAGATGTCCATTTTTCCGGCTATGTATTCCGCGTCGCGCAGGTTGCACAGGATTATCCCCGCGACATAAGCGCCCGTGATGTCGGCGATGCCGAAGAACTCCTCAGCGCAATACGCCATGATAAAACACAGCGCCAGACCGAAGATGGGTATTCTCCTGTGATGGAACGAGCGCTTGTCGAGCAGCTTGAACAGGAAGTATATCCCCACTCCCACCACCACGCTGAATACGATAAACAGCACGGTCTTGATGACAACATCGAGCGGCTTTGCGTCAGCCGAGCGAAAGCCGATGACAAACGTCAGCACGATGATGCCGATAACGTCGTCGATTATAGCCGAGCTTACGATGATAGTGCCTATCTTGCCCTTTAAGTGCCCGAGCTCGCGCAGGGTCTGAACGGTTATGCTGACGGAAGTCGCCGTCATGATAGTGCCGATGAATACGCCCTTGAAAAACTCGTCCGAGCCGAACTCCGCAAACCCGAAAAACAGGCTGTACAAAAGCCATCCCAGCACCAGCGGCACAAAAACGCCCGCGCAGGCGATGGTAAGCGCCACCGGACCCGTTTTCAGAAGCTCTCTGAGGTTGGTCTCAAGTCCCGCCGAAAACATCAGCAGTATAACGCCTATTTCCGCCATGACAAGGATAAAGTCCGTCTGCCCGACTATCCCCAGCACGGTAGGACCTATAAGCAGTCCCGCGGCTATCTGCCCGACTACCTGCGGCGCTTTCAACTTTTTCGCAAGCAGTCCGCACAGCTTTGCGGCGACAATGATTATCGCCAAGTCTTTAAAATACTCAAATGCTTCCACAAAAACTCACTTTCCTTTTTTGAGGTTTCCAAAGGACGAAGTCCTTTGGTGGGGGGTGGGCGCATTATGCCTCGCAAAACGCGGCGAAGCCCCCGCAAAACTCTCCCCCGGCGTTTTCTGCCATAGGCAGATAATGCGCTCTCAGAGAGGTTTAAATTCAAAGAGTTACGAATCATCTTGACACGACGGCTTTATTCTGATATAATTATCTTAGGTTTACATATCTGAAATGAGGAGTAGGATAATTTATGCTCGAAAAAAACTATACAAATCCCGAAGGCATAGGCCGCTTCAGCTTTTCCGAAAGCGGAGAATACCGCGCGCCGTATAAGGGCGAGGGAATAGGCGTGTTTGTCACTGTCATGATCGCGCTGATATTTGAGGCGGCGTTGGTTATCTTCGCGCTTACTTTAATGCATGATTGGCTGGGGGAATATGAGGACGAAAACCGCGCCGCGATGTTTGTCTCCATGACCACCGCCATAGTCATCGCGGTAGGCACGATAATTATTTTCGGCGCCGCGGGTCTTATCATTGCCAATATTTTCAGCGGAATGAACTGCAAATACTCTGCCACTGAGGACAAATTTGTAGCCATTGTCGGCGGAGACACGCATGTTATAAACTACACACAGGTACAGTCGATAACCTTTTCGCCCAAGTATTTCTTAGGCAGGGTAAAGGGCTATGACGTCGATATAGTGGTAAACAACAAGCCCGAGCATTTCGGCGTGTCCTTTCGCGGACAGTATCAGTCGGAAAAGTCCACCCCGTTTTATATCATCAAAGAGCGCCTCGAGATAATCGAGCGCCGCAGAGGCGACGAAATGGCGCTTTACGCTCAGCAGAAGACAGGCGCGGATAAGCCCATAAGCCGGAACGAGATAGACCGCGCGCGCCTGAAAAAGCAGCACGAAAGCGATATCTTCCCGCCCAGCACAAATAACCGTGAGAATACGACCGCGGATAAACCGTCCGCCGCTATGATGGACAGCATCGCGCCGAAGTCAGCGTCAAGACCGAAGCCCGCGGGAGCCGAAGCTCCCAAAGCCGAGGGCGCGGCTGTCGCGGCTATGCAGATGCCCGAGCTTAAAGCGAAGGCAAGCTCTTCCGCTGCCCGTAACAGCGGGGCGACCGTTGCGAACGGAGCGGGCGGCGACGGCGCACAGCCTGCCGAAAACACTTCGGGTATGTCCGGGACAGCCACGGAGAACATACGCCCGTCAAGTGAGCTGATAGCGGATAACGCCGATAACGACGAATTTGTCGGAGAGGTAAAGAGTCTTTCGGAAAACGACGACTACGAAGAGTCCGCGGATATCACGAATTACGCTGACTACGCGGACCTGGCAGACTTTGCGGACGTTGAGTCCGCGGTAGAAGCGGAGACCGTCAATGATATTGAGGATTCCGAAGACGAAATAACGGACGACACTGCGCGGTTTATAAAAAGCTCGGTAAAGCCCGACGATGAAGCCGAGGAAGTAAAAAAAACGAACGATATGAGCGGCGGCTGAAAAAACTCGCCGAGCGTGAGATAATCGGAAAGGGCGTTATCTACTCGGCGCACTCACGAAAGGTCACGGCGCTTCTGTCGGTATTTCTCGCGCTGATAGCCTTATATCTGCTGTATTTCGCGGTCATGCTTGTGATATCGTTTATCAGAAGCACTATCAGCGCGCCGGAATATATTATTTATGATACTGTGTCATCGGCGGCCATCGTAGTCGTATTTATGCTTTTGCCCGCGATAGTTGAGATAGTCCTGTTCAGATACATCATCAGAGGCTATGCCTGTGACTATACCGCCAACAGAGTTGAGTTTTGCATAACCCGAAAGGGCAGGACCGTTATGAACATTCTGTACAAGGACGCCGTAAGCGTAGAATACAGACCCATGAAATTCCTTTGGGCAGAGCAGGGCTTTCATGTTACGATAAAAATGAAAAGCTACTCGCTTTTTTTCGATTATGTGGTTCCGCGCGCCATGCGGTTTCACACGGATAATTTCCCGTTTGAGATAATCATTCGGGAGATCGTTCGCCGTAAGATAGGAGAACAAGATGTCAGTTGATATTAACAAACCCGTAAGTTCAAAGCTCGATATCGAAGACACGAATGTTTCCGACGTCATCTCGGGGGATTTTTCGTTTGATATGGGAGACGACGGGGAGATTTACCCGTCGCGCAATAGCGAGACAAAGTTTGTTCCGCCGACCTCGTCATATAACACGGCGATAGGGAACGTTGATATTCCGGACATTCCGGCCACACCGGCCGCACTGGTTAAACCTGTTATGCCGACCATGCCGAGCGAACAAATTTCACCGAATATGCCGAGCATATCGAGCGACCCGAATAAGGTAAATCTCGAAAAGCCGAAGAAGGCCACGCAGATGCCCGCGGTGAGAGCGGACTCAAACCAGCCGCCCGTTGTTCCGTGGAAGAGCACGGACGACTTAGCTCCGCGCGCGCAAAGCACGATAGACACGCCTTATTCGATAAACGCGCGGGAAAACAATCAGGGTCAGCCCCGCACCAAGGCGGAAAAGGCGCTTGACAGGCGGCTTTTGGGCAAGGGTACGATAAGTCTCGCCATGTCCGACACAAAGAACATAATACTTATGATAACCGCGGTCGCGACTGCTCTTGCCGCATGGTTCATAGCAAACGGTTTCTTTTTATCATGGTTCGCCACTACGGGCACCACCGCGCGCTCGAGAGCGACGACTATGGTGATAGTTTTTGTTATCGGGCTGTTTCTCTTTTTCGTCAATATGATAAGAAGCGGCGAGCACTGGAGCTATGTAGCCTCGGGCAGGGAAATAATCTTTTCCCGCAAGGGCAGGGCGTCGGATATCATCTTCTACAAGGACGTCGTGTCCGTCGATTATCGCCCGTACAAGTTTCTGGGAATTATCGAAACGGGGTATACGGTAAATGTCCTCACCTACGGCAGGCGGTATGAGTTCCGCTATGTCTATCCAAACCTCGCGCATAAGATATCGTTTGAAAACACGCCCTTTGAGATAATACGAAAACAGATCGACCAGCTCGGGCTTAATAATGTGTAAATTCTTTTTGGGGAAAAACCTTTCTGAAGAAAGGTTCTTTCCCCAAACCCCTTTTCCAAAGACTTTTGTTTGGTTTAGCCCACTGCTTTTTCAAGATACGCAAGCTTCACGCATACGCAGAACAGCTCCATTGCCTTTCTCAGGTCGTCGACCGACGGATAGGTGGGAGCTATTCTTATGTTTGAGTCGCGCGGGTCGTTTTCGTAAGGATAAGTAGCTCCCGCGTTGGTCATTACAACTCCCGCTTCCTTTGCGAGCGCCACTATCCTCTTTGCCGTGCCCTCGGGCGCGTCAAACGAGATGAAATATCCGCCCTTGGGATTTGTCCATTCGCCTATCCCAAGCGGCATAAGCTCCTTTTCGAGTATGTACTTTACCACCTCAAACTTCGGGCGTATGATAGCCGCGTGAGCTTTCATGTGCTTTTTTATTCCCTCAAAGTTTTTGAAGTATTTTACATGACGAAGCTGGTTTAATTTGTCAAAGCCGATGGTTTGATACGCCATCTGGCTCTTGATGAGGGCGATGTTGTCCTTGGACGCGCAGATAACCGCAAGTCCGCCGCCCGGGAATGATATCTTCGAGGTAGACGAAAACTCGAATACCATGTCGGGATTTCCCGCTTTCTCACACTCGCGGATAATGTTTAATATCTCATCTTGGTCGTCGTCGTAGAGATGATGAACGCTGTACGCGTTATCCCAGAAAATGCGGAAATCCTTTGCCTTGGGCTTGAGGTTGGCGAAGCGGCGCACTGTCTCGTCGGAACACGATATCCCCAGAGGGTTTGAGTAAAGCGGCACGCACCACACGCCCTTTATCGTCTCGTCCTCAGCGACAAGCTTTTCTATCATGTCCATATCGGGTCCGTCCGACTTGTACGGCACGGTTATCATCTCTATCCCGAGCGCCTGACACATGGCGAAGTGTCTGTCATATCCGGGCGCGGGGCAGATGAATTTTACGCTGTCATACTTGCACCAGGGCTTTTCGCTGTGCAGCACGCCGAGCTGCATCGCTCTTATTATCGTATCGTACATTATCTGAAGCGAGGAGTTTCCGCCGACTATTACCTCGTCCTCGTTTACTCCGAGCATTTCCATGAAAAGCTCCTTTGCCTCGGGAATGCCGTCGAGAACTCCGTACGAGCGGCAGTCCGCTCCGCCTTTTGACCTATAGTCGCCGTCAAGGCAGTGCAGGAGCATATTTATCGACAGGTCGAGCTGTTCGGGCGCGGGAACTCCCCTCGCCATGGTGAGCTTCAGCCCTTTGCTCTTGAATTCGTCGTAAAGCTTTGATACCGCTTCTTTTTCGGCACTAAGCTGTTCTTTGGTCATTTCGCTGTACTTCATGATTGGTTCTCTCCTTAAATAAAGCATTTATGCTCTTAGTATATCACAACAGTATATGTTTTGCAAGAGCTTTTTGAAAGTCTTGCAAAAATTCGTTAAAATACGCAAAAATCCGCGGAAATTCTATCTCCGCGGTTAAATTTTGCACAATTTCTTTGTCATTCTTCGGCAAAAGCCGCTTGCTTTTTCAATTAGCGCGGCTTTTTGTCATCGGCGGTAAAATCGGCTTGTAAATTTAAAGTGTTTATGTTATAATATACCATAGCCAATCTGTTTGAGAGAAAAGGTTAGAATTCCAGCAAAGGAGAAGAATATATGTACGAATTATTATCTTTTTCGAATAGTGTGGTGACAAGATATGTCAAGCTTAAAAACTGCGTAACCGAGAAAGTGGAATTGTGCTTTGACAGCTCAGATTTACATCACGAGGGTCAGCAGGATTTTTGGTTTATGAAAGTCGGTGAAAAATACGACTGTAAGTTATTATTGTTCGGACTTGCGTTTGATTATGATAGGGAAGTTTTAGAACAGAGACGCGTCAGAATGGAACACAGACTCGCTTCAGATCCCAATAGCCCTTTGGAACTGCTGATTTGTGAAACTATCGACAGTAATATCAAAGTCGGGCATTTGGAAGGAATTTCGGTAATGTGTGACGGGAATGTTTATTATGTTCCAAAGAAGGACATTAAAGGCTTAAAAAATATCAATCGGTTTATTTTTGATTCCTCGCGAAAGGATTTGATTCAAGTCAATGAAATAATTGCTCCCCATTATTTGGACTTTATTCCCAAATAATAGCAGGACATTCGTAAAGGAGCATTTATGAAACAAACCACTTCTGAAAGCGGCAAGAAGTTTTTCACAAAGAAAAAGATAATTATGCTGTCGGTATTGTTAGTAATTTTCGGTCTGTGCGTGTGGGATATCGGAATTGACCCGCCCGCGTTCTGGCATTTCCGTCAGGCGGACAAGCAGGCAATTGTACAGTATCAGCGTAAGCATTATCCGGGAGCAAAGGTTGTTGAGCAAGATTTTCCGTTCTTTCCCAATAAACCGGTTTTAGTCGGAATTCCCGTTAACAGTCGGATGACGTTTGAGTACGACGGTGTGGAGTTTTCCATATCGGCGCGAGACGGAGAGCTTACTGGTGATTACTTTCCATACGCGAGGGCTGCAAGTCAAATTGAAAATACAATATACCAGTTTATACAGTCAAATAACATTGAAAATGAAGGAGTTGAAGTTGACGTCCGATTTGATTTGCTGCACGCCTCCACCAAGCTGTATCCGTTTGATGATCCGCCAACCGATGATCTGTCAGAATACAATCATCGCATAGATGTAGACATAACAATAATCGGAGAATACAGTTCCCCGAAAGACGTGGGCTGGCTGTACGACTGCTATCAATATTGGATATCCGAATGTGTCCTGAAAGATTACAGCTTAAATTTTAAGGTGGTTCCCACAGGCAACGGCAGGCTCTATAACGCGGCTTTTTACAATGATTCCGAAATAACGAGCGAAAAAGAGTTTTATTCCGAGTTTAATTCTTACTGAGATAATATCATAAAACATACGGATTAGGATAGCGTAAAATTTCACTGAGAAAAAGACAGAAAGAGGAATTTATGAACACAAAAACAATTGCCGAAAACCGACAGGCCCGGCACGAATATTTTATTCTCGAAAGCTACGAGGCGGGGATAGAGCTGTTCGGAACGGAGGTAAAATCCATTCGCTCGGGCGGAGTGAATTTAAAGGACTCGTGGATATCCGTGGACGGTGGCGAGATGTTTATCCGCGGAATGCACATCGCGCCTTACGAAAAGGGCAACATCTTCAACCGCGACCCCTACCGCACCCGCAGGCTGCTTATGCACAAAAAGGAGATAATGAAGCTGTACGGGCAGGTAAAGCAAGGAGGCTACACGCTTATCCCCATTTCGATGTACTTCAAGGACAGCAGAGTTAAAATTCAGGTGGGCTTATGCAAGGGCAAACAGCTCCACGACAAGCGCGCCTCAGCCGCCAAGCGCGACGCGGCACGGGAGATAGACCGCGCGATGAAAGAGCGCAATCGCTGAAATGTTTTTGGTTTGACTATAAGCGCTCTTTGCCGAGGATTGTCATTCCTCGGCAAAGCCGAGAAATGACAATGTGGGGAAAACTCTTGTTTTCCCCACACCCTTTAGCGCCTTTTTTGGGCGTGACTGAGGGAAAACTTTCTGTAGAAAGTTTTCCCTCAGACTCCCTTTCAAAGACTT
>JAFLUG010000038.1 GCA_022508885.1 Oscillospiraceae bacterium
TCGAGAGCAGAGTACCATAGCACAATTCATCGCCCATATTTTCAAATATAATGCGGACAGAGGGTTTCGGTCCCATATCAGCGCTTGCAGTAATAGAGAGGGCTACAACAGTAAGTGCGGTACAGATCATCATCACAATGACTTTGGAAAGTTTATTAGTTTTCATCACGATGCCTCCTTGCTTTGTTGTTTAGTGAAAATGGTTCATAAATAATACCTTGCAAGTTTAAAAATGTTGCAAATTATTGAAATATTTTTTATAATTATGCTTTTCGCGTGCCTACCCATTAAAAAGCCGCCTATTGTTTTTGGAACCACCGGCGGCTCACTTGTAGCCACTTGATAGCCAAAATGTTGCCACGACATTAGCGCGTAATGCGGCTGATAATGCGAGTTCGCGCAAGCTCTTCTTTCATTCTTCGGAGATGAAATCGGTATCAAAACGGTATCAACCGCTAGGTTCAAGCCTGACAAACCGCACTGTTATGCGGAATTTCGAGTGTCGTTTACTATTCCCACTCGATAGTAGCCGGCGGCTTGCTGGTTATATCATACACTATCCTGTTTATGTTATTAACCTCGTTTACGATGCGCACGGAGACTTTTTCGAGAACGTCGTAAGGGATACGGGAAAAGTCTGCGGTCATAAAATCGGAAGTTGACACACCGCGGAGTGCTAAAGTGTAATCATATGTTCTGCCGTCGCCCATAACGCCGACAGAGCGCATATTCGTAAGCACAGCGAAGTACTGATTTATCGAGCGGTCAAGACCTGCGTTCGCGATCTCCTCGCGGAAGATAGCGTCTGCATCCTGAAGTATAGCGACCTTTTCGGGTGTGATCTCGCCGATGATGCGAATAGCCAGCCCTGGACCCGGAAACGGCTGACGCCATACGAGCTTTTCGTCAAGGCCAAGGGCTGTTCCGAGCTTGCGCACTTCGTCCTTGAATAACAAACGCAGAGGTTCGATTATCTCCTTGAAATCAACGTAATCGGGAAGCCCTCCGACATTGTGATGACTCTTTATTACCGCCGCGTCGCCTGTTCCGCTTTCGATAACATCGGGATAAATAGTACCCTGAACGAGATAATCAACTTTTCCGATTTTCTTTGCTTCTTCCTCAAAAACGCGGATAAATTCCTCGCCGATTATCTTGCGCTTCTTTTCGGGTTCCGAAACTCCCTTAAGCTTTGACAAAAATCTTTCCCCGGCATTTACGCGCACGAAATTAACGCCGCTGTCCGCAAACGCCGCTTCAACCTCGTCGCCCTCGTTTTTGCGCATAAGTCCGTGGTCTACGAAAATGCAGGTGAGCTGACTTCCGATAGCCTTTGCCATAAGCTTGCACGCAACCGAGCTGTCCACGCCGCCGGAAAGAGCTAAAAGCGCCTTTTTGTCGCCTACCTTTTCGCGGATATCGCGTATCGCCGTTTGCGCGTAGTTTTCCATTGTCCAATCGCCTTTACATTCGCAAACGTTTTTGAGAAAGTTTCCGAGCATTTCAAAACCTTGTTCGGTGTGATTTACTTCGGGGTGGAACTGCGTTCCGTAGAATTTGCGCTCGGAATCTTCAATCGCTCCGTACGGGCACTTTGCGCTGTGACAAATCGCGCGGAAGCCATCCGGAAGTGTCTCGATATGGTCATTGTGGCTCATCCAGACTACCGATTTTTCCTTTAGACCTTTGAACAACAAGGAGTTGTTGTCAAACTCGCAGTCCGTTCTGCCGAATTCTGCGACTGCTTCTTCATTTGCCTCAGTGACCGTTCCGCCAAGACCCAGCACCATAAACTGCGCGCCGTAGCAGATACCGAGTATCGGCACGCCAAGCTCGAATATCTCTTTACCCATACGGGGTGAGCTTTCAAGATAAACAGAATTAGGACCGCCCGTAAATATTATCCCTTTGGGGTTTTTAGCCTTTATTTCCTCAACAGGAGTTTTATAGCTGATTACCTCGCAGTAAATATTATGCTCTCTTACTCTGCGCGCGATAAGCTGATTGTACTGCCCGCCAAAGTCGATCACCAGAACCAGTTCGTTGTTCATTTTGTTGTCCTCCTTATATCAAAGAGGCAAGACAACCGCCTTAAAGCTGCAAATCTTACCTCTTACATCTAACCTCTGATTTCTAAACACGCATATCAAGCATAGACAGGATAATTCCCGCTGAGCCAAAGCGTCTGAAAAAGTCGTTGAGTCTTTCCTTTGCCTCGTGGTTTTCCACTATTCTGTCCGCATAGGAAAGCATCTGAAACAGCATAAAGAACATTGCCCTCGTGCCTATATCATCACCGTAGGAAAAATATTCGTCAAAATTTTTTGCGGCGCTTCTCAGTTCTGTTATTCTCGGCATAAGCACTTTAGGAATTCTCGATTCATCCGCTGTAATTTCCGCAAAAGCCTTTGCGGACGGCAAAAGCCTTACCCGAAGCTCCTCCCTTATCGCGTCCATGGAAAGCTTGCCTTGCTCGCAAAGCTCTCTGAGGCTTCGGCTGGCTTTTATGTAGATATCGCCCCAGGCAGGTTCTATCGTAAGCTCTTCACGGCTGGCTTCCTTCAAAGGATTTTTAGCCTCTGTATTTTTTATCTCAGACGTGCCTGTTTCAACAACCTGTATCGCTTGTTCCGCGGCATTTTCGATTGGAGCTTTATTTGACGATTTTTTGCTGTCTTCGTCTTTAGCGCCGTTTATTTCGGCAAATGCGTCCGCAAGGTAGCTCATGGTCTGTTCGTGCGACATCGAGCTTATACGCTCAAGTTCCGCCTGCTCGTCAAAATCGTCATCGGTTTTGGCGGTATTCCCGCCGTTATTTGCCGTTTCAAGCACTGTGGCTTCTTCCTGATTTGTTTCTGCCTTTGTCACTGTCCTCACCGCCGTATCCTCTTCATATACCGAAGCGGGTGTGTCTTCCCACTCGGGGGCTTCTTCGGGTATAACGCCCGGAAACTCTTGTATATTATGAAATTCTTCCTGGAAACTATCCGCAGACTCATCCGAGAGACCGCTTTCAGAAGCTTTATCAAAAACCTCTTCATCGTTTTTCGACGGATAAATTTCACGGGTTTGCGCTTTATATTCCCTCGTGATATCTTCGGAGATCACTTCCGAAAACACGTGGTTTTCCGAGAAATCGAGAGAAGCGTTTTCCCGCGCTAATGTGAAAACACCACCGTCGGTTTCCTTTGGTAATTCCTCTTCGGGAATAACGCCCGAAAACACCTGTTCATTCGCCCAGTCCGTAAAAGCGTATTGAAAGTCATTTTCGGAACCGACTTCAAAAACTCCGTTATTTATTTCGTTTGGTACGATTTCGGTACTTTCTGAGGTTTCTTTCTGTTTTTCCTCGGCAGATCTTTCGGAAACTGCCTCGGGCAGCTGCTCTTCATCTTGTAAAGAAGCCGCTTTTTCACCGGCGGATACTCCGCTTTCGCACAGCCCGTCAATGAGCTTCTTCAGCTCGGATTTGTCGAGCGAATAGTCGGAGATCCTGATCTCAGACCTCTGCACCGAAATAACAAGCTCGTCCGCAAAACTGCTTTCATAACTTTCAACGATCACAACCGAGCTTATATCACTGTATAAAATTCTGCGGACAGATCCGTTTGTTTTTATCGTCATTTCATCGGCTGAAAACGCTATTCCTTTTGAGCCGTCGTGTCCCGCAGACGTATCTATAAACCCAATGACCTCGCCCTGTTTAAACGCGCATTTGCTTTGCGCGGCGCCTGGGCAGACCGCACCGCACAGTAATTCGACTTCGTTCCGCGTCAAATGCACGACCCCCCTTTTAGTTGTTGGATTTTAGAAATCAGTTTTCGGCATGCGGGTCTTTATTTGTTTTTCTGATTTAACAAGTCCTGTTTTATATCCCACAGCTTCTGCGACAGATCCACATAGTAATTGTGCGGATTTTCAAACCTTAAGACTGACTCCCAAAGCGTATCAAGCTGTTTTTTACAGTAATCCCTGATATCGTCAAGCTTCGGCGGGTTGTACACACGCTTTCCGTCTTTGAAAACCGGCACCTGAAGCTCCTTTGCCGTAAAGTCCGAGAACGTTTTGCGCTTCCATGTGTAATTCGGATCAAACAGCTCGATCGGCTTTGTGCTGTCTATCTCTTCATCATGCACGCACAGCAGGTCTGCCTCGGCTTTACCGGTTTTATTGTCAAATATTCTGTACAGCTTTTTGAAATGCGGGTTTGTTATTTTCGCCACATTCTCGCTTATTTTGATCTTCGGTGTTATCATGCCGTTTTCCTCTACCGCGCACAGCTTGTAAACTCCGCCGAACACAGGCTCGGAGGACGCTGTGATAAGCCTTTCGCCCACTCCGAAAAGATCGATTTTCGCGCCCTGACTCAGCAAGTCGGTGATGATATATTCGTCAAGCGAATTTGAAGCCACTATCTTGCAATCGGGATATCCTGCTTCGTCCAGCATTTTCCTCGCCTCAACGGAAAGATACGCGATATCCCCCGAGTCGAGCCTTATGCCCTTGGGGCGCTTTCCGAGAGGCTTTAAGACCTCGTCGAAGGCTTTTATGGCATTCGGAACTCCGGATTTAAGCACGTTGTAGGTATCCACCAACAGCGTAGTGCTGTCGGGATATACCTCGCAGTATTTTTTGAACGCCTCAAGCTCGGAGTCAAACATCTGTACCCATGAGTGCGCCATTGTTCCAGTTGCGGGAACATTGTACAGCTTGTCCGAAATAACGCACGCCGTACCCGCGCAGCCGCCGATATAAGCCGCCCTCGCGCCTAATATCGCGCCCGACGCTCCCTGCGCCCTTCTTGAGCCGAACTCCGAGATCGCGCGTCCGTTTGCCGCCCTTACTATTCTCGAAGCCTTTGTGGCAATAAGCGACTGGTGATTTATCAAAAGCAGCAGCATCGTTTCAATAAGCTGCGCCTGTATGGCGGGCGCTCTGACAGTTATCAGCGGCTCATACGGAAACACGGGCGTTCCCTCGGGGACAGCGAAGACATCTCCTTCAAACTTAAAATTGCGAAGATAATCGAGAAAACGCTCGCTGAAAATTCCCTTGCTTCTGAGAAAATCAATGTCGTCAGCGTCAAATCTCAGGTTTTCGATATACTCGATAGCCTGCTCAAGTCCCGCGCAAACAGCATATCCGCCATTATCCGGAACTCTTCTGAAAAACAGATCGAAGTAGGCGGTCTTGTCCGCATAGTCCGTCATAAAATAGCCGTTGCCCATGGTAAGCTGATAAAAATCACAGAGCATGGTGTAGTTCTGTTCACTAAACATAAAATACCTCCCGAGAGTGGCTCAAACAACGTCGATCTGCACTCCGCGCATAACGTCAAGCGCCTTTGCGTGACCCTCTTTGTTCCCCGAGCCGCAGGCGGTGCTGTCCACAACTATTCTCGCTTCGGGAAGAGCCGCTTTCGCTATCACCGCGTTTGAAACAACACAAATATCCGTCACCAGCCCGCAAAGCTCCACCTCGTCAAAGCTGTATTTTCTCAGAACATCAGCGAGTTCAAGAGAACCAAAGGCGAGCTTTTTTATCACGATATCGTCCTCTTTTACGCACTCCGCGATCTTACCGAACAGCTTATGCCCCGCCGCGCCGTCGATACAGTGAACTATCGGCAGCTTTCTGCCCTCGGCTGTTTCGAGATAGTTTTCGCCGTGGGTGTCGAAAGTGAAGATTACTTTTCCTCCCGCCGCGCGGCATTCCTCGATTTTTCGCGCGATTATCGGCTCTAAATTTTCCGCGCCTTCAAACCCAAGCGCGCCGTTTACAAAATCAACCTGATAATCAACAACAACTAAAGCTTTCATTTCTTCTCCTTATCTAAATAGAATTTCAAAATTCATCACTTGGCGGCACGCTCCGCTTAGCCGCCAAGTGAGAACCGCGTGAAATTTTTCTGCAAAAAATTTCACGCTTTTTGAAATTCGCACTCGAATATAACGCGGTCATTTCCAAGTGATTTAAATAAATCTCAAGATTCGTGCCCGAATGATATGCAGTCGTTTTCCTAAACGAATATTTGGCAATTATTTCTTCTTTCTTTTAAAGTTTTTATCCCAGTTTTCAATCACGCGCATTTGTCCGCGCTCTACCGCCAGCGAGTTTTCGGGTACGTCCTTCGTAATGGTAGACCCCGCGGCAGTCGTGGCGTTGTTCCCCACCTTAACGGGAGCAATAAGGTTTGTGTTGCAGCCGATAAACGCGTCGTCGCCTATCTCCGTGCGGTATTTGTTTATGCCGTCATAATTTGCCGTAACACAGCCGCAGCCGAAATTGACTCCGCGCCCCACGTCGCTGTCGCCGAGATAAGTGAGGTGGGCAACGGCAGTATTTTCACCGATATCGCTGTTCTTTATTTCAACAAAATCGCCTATCTTAACGCCCTTTCGGATCACCGTTCCGGGGCGGAGCTGCGCGAACGGACCTATTTTAACGTTATCTTCAATTGTCGCCGAAACCGCCTTTACATTGTCCAGAACAACATTGTCGCCTATCGTACAGTCCTCGATACGCGAATTTGCGCCGATCTCACAGTTTTTTCCTATCACAGTGTTTCCGAGAATTATCGTGTCCGGCAATATCAGCGTATCCGCACCGATCTTAACCTCATTTCCGATAATAATTCCGTCCGTTGAAATAAACGAAACTCCGTCATTCATAAGCTTTTCAAACACGTTTGCCCGCGCTTTTTCGTTGAGCATATACAAGTCCGCTCTGGTGTTTGCTCCGTATGTGATAGCGGGGTTTTCGCTTTTATATACCTGTGCGTTTCCTATTATTTCAACACAGTCGGTAAGATAAAACTCTCCGCTTGCGTTTTTGTTCGTAATTTTCGGGAGCGCCGAAAGCAGAGCCTTTGAATCAAACCAATACGCGCCGCTGTTTATCTCGCATATTTTCGCCTCTTCCGGGGAACAATCCTTTTGCTCGCGAATCGCGGAGAATTTATCGGAGCCGTCGCGGATTATCCTTCCGTAGCCAAACGGGTTTTCAAGCTCGGCTGAAATTACCGTAACACCCGCGCCTGTCTTTTCATGAAGCGCGAGAGCCTTTTCAAGCGTTTTCGCGTCCATAAACGGCGCGTCTCCGCAAAGCACGCATACTCTGTCGACCGAACGAATAAGTTCTTCGGCGCGCGAGACCGCATCTCCCGTGCCTTTTTGCTCGTCCTGATAGAACGCGGGAATATCGCCGTAATTCTCGGTCAGGTATTTTTCGGTCATTTCGCGTTTATATCCCGAAACGACCCCTATCTTATCAAACCCGAACTCTTTCGCACAATCCAATACCCACCCGAGCATCGGCTTTTTCAGAACCTCGCAAAGCACTTTCGGCTTTTCAGACTTCATTCTTTTACCCGCGCCGCCCGCGAGGACAATACAGCCCGTAGTACTCATAAATTATCTCCCGTAAAATAATTTTTGCCTATGAAATTTTTATTGTATTATATTCTGCGCCGTTTCTTTGTCAGTCTCGATTTTTCGGACGGAAAAATCACGTTTACAAAAGGCGTTTTTCTGAAAAGAACCGCTGTATTGCCGTTTTCGGCGATAGTCAAAACGGTCGTTAAACAAACTCCCATGCTGAGAATATTCCGCGCGAAAGAAATTACGGTCTTCACACTAAACGGCAAAACCGAGTTTTTTCTCGGAAAAAACGAACCGCTCCCGTTTCTTCCGAAAATGCCCGATAACTGTGTGAGCCCCCGCTTTCGTGAGATCTTATTCGGCGCTCTTATTGATACAAGAGCGCTTGCGGGTATAGCGTTTTTCTCCGCGACCCTCTACCGCGTCGGCAGAATAGTCGGAAGCGAATATTTTGACCGTATGATCTCCGCGCTTATTTCCACTGCCGAAAAGCTGTCTGATACGCTTATGCTGATACATGTAGCCGTTCCGCAGATAGCGTCGTTTGCGGCGGTTTTCGCGGTCTGCGCATGGAGCTTCGCGTTTATTGTAAAGCTTCTAAGGCTTTCGGGATTTTGCTTGTCGCGGCGCGGAAACACCGTTCTCGTGAAAAGCGGCGTTGTTACATTGTATGAAACCGCACTTGTACGAAATACCGCCGCCGTAATTTCGCGAAAAACAATTTTATGTATGCTTTTCGGGCGTTCTCCCGTTTATTACAACAAAACCGTGGTTTATCCCGCCGCGTCCGAACGGCTTTTTGAGCGAATTGTTTCGCGGTTTTTCGGGATAATGCCCGAAAGCAATGTGTCCGTGAAAACTCCGCTTTGCAGGATAGCGGCTCATTGCATTGTGCCGCTGTGGATATTCGGAATTTCCTCTGCGGCGCTTATCCTGTTTTACCTGTCTTGGCTGCATTTTGCTCAGCTTCTGAAAACAGCTTTGTACTGCGCGGTTTTCGCAAGCGGGTACACAGCGCTGTGCGGAGTGATTTTAATGAAGAACGCCAGAAGCTGTTTCGGCAAATTCCGAGTCAGACTGTCTTACAGGCGCGGGACCGCGGTTTATTGCGTGTGCTTCCCGCGCGGGATTTCAAGCGGATACTCGCTTTCGCAAAATCTCTTCCAGCGCGGGAAAAGCCTTTGCGATTATAAAGCTCTGGTCGCCGGACAAAAGGGCTTTCGCGCGCGTCAGCTGCCGCTGAACATGCCCAAAAAGCCTTTAGAATTAAAGTAAGCCGCCCTTTGTAATAATAGACACATTCTTTACGCCGTGCATTTTCAGAGCGTTTATTACGTTGTGGTCAAACATTTCTCCCGGCATGACCAGCGGAACTCCCGGAGGGCAATGGCACTCGATATTCGCGCAGACCTCTCCGGCCGCGGCTTCAACCGGAACTATTTTGCGCGGTCTGAACATCGCCTCGTAAATCGGCATTTCAGCAACCGGCTTTATATGCTCAAACCGGACGAGAGGCTGTGGAATACCTGTCGGAATAAGCATGATCCCCATCTCCGCGCGCTCGCAGTCCTCAACTGTCGTAGTAGCGGAGAACATAAGTACAACATAATTTTCGTCCGCCATTTCGCACTCTACGCCGTTTGTCCTGAGTACCGCCGCGCACTCAAATCCGCTTAGTCCGCACTCGCGCGCGTTTATTGTAACTCTCAGCGGGTCGCTCTTTTTAAGCGGAACGCCGTTTCTTTCGAGACGCTCTTTAAGCTCCGCGACTGCCTCGCAGGCGTTGTTTACAAGCTGGAAGTTTTCGGCAATGGTCTCGTTGAAGCGGTCGAGGCTCTCCAAAACGAGATACGACGGACTTGACGATCCGAACAGCGCCATAAGCTCCTTTGCGTTTGTAAAGTCCTCGCCCTGCGCGAAATGAAGATATGCTCCGCCCGTAAGTACGGGAAGCGTCTTGTGCGCGGAATCTATGCACATAAGCGGAAAACCCAGCTCGAGCGGGTGAAGATACTCTGTTCCGAACATACGCTTGTCAACAAAGCGCAGATACGCTCCGTGGGCATTATCGACAACAACGGGGATACTCGGACGGACAAATTTCCACGTTCCGCCATAATAGTCGATATTAGTGACAAAAACGGCGTCTGTATTGCAAAGCCCGTCTACGTTGTAAGGAACATCCGCGCTGAGAAACTCCTCGGGGTATAGCCACTTTATATCCATTCTCAGAAGCGCCGCCGTTGATACCAGAGAACGGTGGGAATATCTCGAAGCCGCTATTGTCTGACACCCGCGTTCTTTCAGGAGAGCCAGCGCCGTCTGAACAGCCAGCGTTCCGCCCCCGCAGGAAAAGCACGTTTTCTTTGCGCCGAAAACTCCCGCGGCCAGCGCCTCGCTCGTTCCGATTATACCGCCCGTTTTGTCCGAGTGATAAAGGCTGTCCGCGCCGTATATCTCGGTTATGTCGTTGGGAACCTCGCCGTTGTGTCCCGGCGTGTGCAGTCTGAGCCGTTCTTCGTTGTTATACCTTTCCAGAAAATTACAAATCGGTGTGTTCATAGTTCACCTCCGTCAACATAGTTTTACTCCGAAGCCGTGCTGTTAAGCCTCAGAGCTTCATTGTCAATATCAAACGCGTATTCGTCTATCCATGTGTTCATGCGCTCGGAAAACTCGTTCTGAGCGAGGTTGTAGTTGAGATACTCAATTATATCGTTTCTTTCTTTTTCAGTGACCTTCGCGTCACTCGCATAGATCATTATATGCAGACCGTAATCGGATACGCAAGTTATCCTTTCGCCGATCTCTTCGGGGATAAACGCGGCTTCCTGAAACTCAGCAACATACGACGTTCCGTTTGGAACAACAAGATATCCGTCCGGGTAAAGCGAGCTTCCCGCGGCGTCGGAGCTGTAATTAAGCAGGAGCTCGTTCCAGTCCGTGCCGTCATCCAGCGCTTTTTCAACCTCAGCTTGCTTTTCGGCAAACCCCGCCGCTTTTTCCTCTCTCAAGGCGTCCGCCGCTTCATCATCGCCGTTTTCACGGTATTCTTGTATAGCTGAGATAGTTTCGTCGTCAAATCCAAGCAAAACGTGCTTTATGCGCCGCGAACCCTCGGGGATCCAGAAAACATAGTAGTCGCTTTGTTCATACGTCGCAGGATTTGTTTCGTAGACAGCTTTTATCTCATCAATATATTCGTTGAGAATATCTTCGGCTTCCTGCGGGTCAAGGTCCTCTTTGATTTTTTCAAGAAACTTCTGTGAGATCCTGTAGCTTTCTATCCACTTGTAAATGTCGTCGCGCGTCATATTGCAAGCCTCGAGAATTTTTTCAAACTCCTGCTTTCCGCGCTCAAGCTTCATTTCGTCCGTGATCTCGGTTCCCTCGGGAAGAGCGCTGTAATCCGCCGATTCTCCCAGATCTTTTATCTGAAGCTCGATCTCGGATTCAAATTCCTCTTGAATTTCCTGTTTTTCCTTATCTGTAAGAACGTCGCAGCCGTATTCTTTCGCCTTTAACAGCATCACCTTGTCGTATATCTGATTATTGATGATGTTATTCCTCAGCTCTCTGCACATGTCCGCGTTTGAATCGTCATCGGTCAGTCCGTATGAATTTAGATAAAACAGATATTCCTTGTTAAACTCCTCGTAGGTTATATCAAGCTCTCCCGTAAAGCAAAGTCTTGTGGGCTTTGCTACCACGGTTTCGGGGCTTACCTCCTCGTTTGTTCCGAACTCCACCGAGCAGCCCGCCAAGACCGCGGCAGAAGTCAAAGCGCAAACAGCCGAAAGAATCTTCTTTAGCTTCATTAAATTTTCCTTTCTTTTACATTTCCTTACATCTCGTTTGCAAAACCGGTTTTCAGGAATATGCACACTTCAATTCGGATCAAAATTTTTATATTCAATTCATTATAACATATTTTTTTGAAAAAATAAATACAAAGTTAATAAATATTTTGAAAAAGTAATGATTTTTTTTAAAAAATATGTTATAATTGAAAAATAGAAGGTCTGATTCAAGCTTTTCAGATACAAAAAGTAATTTTTTCTTTAAATATTACAGGGAGGTTATAATAGATATGACTTCAAAATGGTTGAAATTCATCGCGGTTATATTGTGCGGCTGTCTGGCGTTCGGATTTTCCGGCTGCGACGGTGACGAGGAAGACTCCAGCGACGGAAGCTCCGGTATAACAGAGGAAGAAGTAAATGTGATAAAGGTCGGGTATATTTTCCACGGAAGCGCTGAAAAAGGCGGTTTTACGGGTCAGATAAACGACCAGAGACTCAGCGCGTCCAAATACTGTAATGGCAAAGTTGAGTCATATTACATTGAAAACGTTTCCGTATCGGATTTTGAAAGCGCGGTAAAGGCGCTTTATTCGGAGGGCTGCGAAGTTATTATTTCGTGCAGTTCGATATATACCAACATACTGTCCTCTATTGCCGGAAGGTATATGAACATTGAGTTTATAAACTACGGCTCTCTCGGAATCGGTACGGCAAACGTTACTTCTTATGTTGAGACCTACTATCAGGGCTCTTACATAGGCGGAATGATAGCGGCGTATAACTCCAAAACGGAGAAGATTGGCTTTGTAGCTGACGGCGATATGCTCGGTATCTATCCTACGGTAAATGCGGCAACGCTTGGTATGCAGAGAGTTTACAAAAATGCCGAGATGTGCGTTGTGGGAGCGACTGCCGACAACGAGATAGAAGACGCTATCGACGCCCTTATCGCCTACGGCTGCGACGTGATAATATGTTATACCGAAAGCAAGCACAGCGCGGAATACTGTGAGAAAAAGGGTGTTAAATTTGTGGGCGGACTGGATTATTCATTGTATGAAGAAGACTATCCGAACATGATAATGTATTTCTACTCAAAACGCGACAGTTATTTCCTCAAGAAGTTCAAGGAGCTTCAGTATGAGGACTGGGATACGTCACCCTATATCGGCGCTATGGCAAACGGCATAATAAATGTTTCCGAGGCTCTCAGCGCCGCAAAGGAGGATTCGCAGAAGCTTATCGACTATATCGCACCGCTTGTTACTTCGGGTCAGCTTTATATATTCAGCGGCGAGATCAAGGACACAGGCGGAAACGTAAGATATATGCAGGGCGATTCTCTCAGTGAAAACGAGATATTCGGACTCAGTTGGTATTTTCAGGGAGTAACCGTTATCGGCAATTTCCGTAAGCCTCACGAAAACACTACTCAAAACGATTTTAAGGTGAAGTCCTGAGTGATGCGACCTTACCTTAACTGAATAAACCACTTCCGCTCGCCTTAACGGGCGGAAGTTTTTGTCCGCCTTGTAACATTTTCGGAAAATCCGTGTCTATATAAGTGAGAAGGAACCTGATTTTCAGTCTGTCGATAAGCCGCCGGCACAACATATGAAGTTTATCGGCAGTCTGAGCCTTTTCAGATATGCGCATATTATTTAGTACATCAAACATCAGGAGAGGCGGAAATGAACGAGGCGGAGCTGATCTCGGCGCTTGCAAACGGAGATACAAAAGCGCTTGAAATGATAATGAAAAAATATTCGGGATATGTCTGTACGGTTGTGCGGAACTTTTCGCGCGGCGCGCTTTCCGAAGAAGATATCGACGAGATATCCGTCGAGGTCTTCTATAAGTTGTGGAGCTTGCGGCAGAATATAGAAATAAAGATAGGTCTGGCGGCATATTTGTCCGCCGCCGCGAGAAACGCCGTAAAAAACCGCTTCAGAAGTATGAAGCCGCCGTTTGAGGATATTTCGGAGCTTGAGATATCGTCGGGCTTTCTTGTGGAGGACAAGGCGGAGCTTTCGATGATGACGGAATGCCTGAACGAGGGAATAGAACAGCTTTCGGATAAAGACCGCGAGATATTCCTGCGATTCTACCTCTACGGCGAGAGTTCCTCTCAGATAGCAAGGGCAATGAACATATCGGAAGGCTCTGTGCGGACAAATCTTAGCCGCACAAGAGCCGGACTGAAAGAATTTATGAGCGAAAGGGGATATGAGCATGTTTGACGAGTTTCTGAGGAATTGTCAGCCGGAGGATGAGATAACGCCCTCAAAAGAGCGCGTCGAGAAAAACATTTCCGCCGTAATGTCGCTCATAAAGACAAAGGACGCGGAGGAAAACGATATGACAAAACGCAAGGTAAGATTAAAGCCGCTTATCATCGCTGCAGTTATAGCAATTTTTTCGGGAGTATTGCTGCTGTCGGTAAGCGCGGCGATACAGGTAAGTACGGTCAATTTCTTTATGGGCGGCAAGGAGCTTGACGGCGAGTACTACGATTATGTGGACAGCAAAGGGATAAGGCATATTTCTTTCAACGCCGTTCTGCCGCTCGACGAGCATAATTTCGCGATAATCTATGATATTGACGCGCCTATGGGAGAAAACGTGCGTGTTATCACAGATGAAACAGACCCCGAATTTATGGATAAACTCCGCCAATACAAAAAGGCGGTCATGGGCGATTCGGATATGGGCGGAGGAACCGCCAACATATCAGACTTTGGGATAACCCTTAAGGACAGCGAACTTTTAACGTACACGCTGAAAACCCCTAATTCCTCATTCGGCGGTACTCGGGGCGGAAACTTTATGCATACGGAATTATCGAGAGGAAAACCATCGGGCTTCAACGAAGAATACACCTACGATTATGAAAACCGGACCAAAACCTTTAAAGAAACGTTTTACTACTATGTCGGCAAAGAATAAATCAAAGGGGGCTTGTTTATGGACAATAAATTTCCGGTTGTACGGCTGATAATCTGCGCCCCGATAGCGGTCGCTGCTATCGTGCTTGGCACTTACAATGTTCTTTACTCATTTAACTATAATGATATTTTCCAGTCGATCCTTGCGGCAGCGGGCATGACTGCCATCGGAGAAATTTTCGCGGCGCTAAGCAAGTTTCCGATCATATCCTATATCATCTCCACGGTAATATGCTCGGTGGCGCTGCAAGCAATTACGCCGTGGCACATAATTATAACGCGGGCTGATTTTGTTGACATGGAAAGGGTCTTTTCATCGTATGAGAATGCTGTAATATATTGCCTTGTGGCGTATTCTGCCGCGCTTGTTGTTTCAATTCTGTTCGGAATTTTTGTTCTGCACAGAAAGGACGTCTTCAATCGGCAAAAATAGCGGCGATATCAAAAGTCTTTGGGAAATGGGCTTGGGGGAAAACCTTTCTACAGAAAGGTTTTCCCCCAAATGTATTATCCTTTAGCAAACAGCGCGTCCATATCGCGGACTATCTTTTCGTTAAGCTCGTTTCTTTCAGCCATTCCAAGCATTATCGAAATTGACTTTTCGTGGGACATTCCGTCCTTATAGGGCCGCTTTTCCGTCAGCGCCTGGTAGATATCAACGCACGCCATAAGCTGATCCTCAAAGCTGAGCTGTTCCGCAGAAAGCCCTCGCGGATAGCCCTTTCCGTTGAGCTTTTCGTGGTGATTTGACGCCCACTCTAAAATATCGGGAATTTCCTTTATCTGCTTTAAGACGTAATATGTAGCCGAGGCGTGGTTCTTCATAGCGCTGAATTCCTCGTCGGTTAGCTTATCGGGCTTTTCAAGAATATTGTTTGAGACAGCCAATTTCCCGATATCGTGCATTGCTCCCGCGAAATAAAAGCGAATGGATTTTTCCGCGTCAAAGCCGTAATAGCGCGCCATTATCTCCGCCTTTTGCGCCACTCCCGTCGAATGCCTCTCGGTAAATTCGGATTTGTAATCGACTATTTTCGTAAACAGGTTCGCTATATTGCGTATCGTCTCGTCGGGATAGTCGATTATCTCCTTGTGAAGCTCCTCGTGCAGACAATGATCCAAACCATTTTCCTGTAACTCGGCGATCTTGTCAAAGCTTACCGCTTTCTTAAACAGCTCCGCGACCTCGCCTGAAAACTTTATATCCTTCCTGCCGTTTACCCATTCGCAAAGCCCGTCATATTCCGCTTTCGTCATGCTTTCCGGACGAAACACTTTTGCCGTATCCGCGATATCCGCGAAGTGCAGTATCTGAGATTTAAGCGGCGTTTCCGAAGCCTTCTTCCCGAACACACCGCTTCCGTCGGCGTTTTCATGGTGGTATAAAATTACGTTTTTTACGTCCGAGCGAAACGGGAGCAAGCGGATATTGTCCTCTCCGATAACGCTGTGATTACGCTCGAGCTTGTTCATGTCGCACAGCTCGAGAAGGTCGGGGGAGAGGTTTTCCGCGCTCTTGTCCGACAGCTCGTCGTTTATCGACTCGGTCAGGGCGTTGTCATGAAGCAGGCAGCAGCCGATAAAGTCTCTCAGCTCTTCCTCGCGGTAGCCGGCCTCTTTTCCCATTAACAGAGACAAATACGCCACGCGCTTTCCGTGTCCCGTGTTTACTCCGACCAGCTCGGCTTCTACACTGTCCAGCGCGAACGACAGCGCGTACAGCATATCCGTCAGATCAAGCCTCATAGCATACCCCTCTTTTCGGTAATTTACAGCGCATACTGTTTTCTACATACCATTATATCATTACAAATCAAATAAGTCAAGCGGAATATACCGCGGACGAATAAAGCACCGAAATCGGCGGATAATATTTCTGCAAAAAATTTTGGAGGTATTTACTATGTTTGAACTAAGACCCTACCGCAGACTTAACTCAGCCGCCGCGTACAACCCGTTCCGTGAGATCGAGGACTTTGAAAGAAGATTTTTCAATGAGCCGTTTGACGCTTTTTTCCGAAGCGGGGAATTTAGAACGGACATAACCGACGAGGGCGAGAATTTCGTGCTTGAAGCCGATTTGCCCGGCTTTGACAAAAAGGATATCCGCCTCGACCTCTCCGAAAACACTCTTACAATAAACGCCGAGCGTCATTTCGAGCATGAACATGACGACAAAAAGGACAAGTATCTTCGTGTTGAGCGTTCTTACGGAAAATACATCCGTCAGTTTGACGTATCGGCGATAAACACAGACGCTATCAGGGCTAAGTACGAAAACGGAGTATTGAGGCTTACAATGCCCAAGAAGCAGAAAACAATTCCCGAAACAAAACAATTGGCAATTGACGATTGACATTGCGGGAAAAACGGAAAGAAATGTATAGATCCCCCTGCAAGGCGGAACGTATTGCCGAAGCTCGTCTTGCAAGGGGATCTATTGTCTTAATTGTATTCAATATAAAAGCGCCGCTTCGGAATACATCACAACGCATTTTCCGGAGAATTATGTCAGAGTTATACAGATTTTAAAAGTCACATATCTTTCAGTTTTTCAGCAATATCCTTAAAGAAAGACACTGTCTTATTATGTAACGGTATATACAGCCCGTTCAGCTTTTCTCCCAGGGCAGCAGCAGCGTCAAGAAATGCAGATACATCTGTTCTCAGCCTGTGGGAAAGGATTGGAGCAAGGAACGTGACGGCAGCCTGCGAAAAAAATGCAGCGGCAGCGGCAGCCGTGGCGCCCTGCTCCATTTTCGTTTTCTCGATAAAACGTGTGACGTTGTCCGTGTATATTTCCGCAATATCAGCCGCAGCTTCTTTGCCGTCCCTGGTAAAAAGCAGACTTAGCAGTGTGGGCGCTGATGCAATGATAACGCCCTTTACCATGTCCTTTGCTGAAACGAAATCTCCGTTGACGGGAATTACCCCGCCGCCCAGGGCGCTTTGCAATATGCTCATTATGCTTAAAGTTACATATTGCCTTTCCGCGGGCGCCATTTCCATTACGATATCAGACAAGTTTTGTATATACTGAGATATTTCTCCCTGTTTGGTTTGTTTGTTTAATTTGCCGTCGGCTCCCGTAAGCGTTTCAATATTGTGATATGCAAAGGGATTTCCGTTTATATCCGAGGAACTCAGAAAGTACACCTGATTATCAGGCGCAAGCCGCTTTCCTAAAACATTGACAAAATCGTTATCGGCAGAAAAGCTGTGTATTTTTTTTCTGCGCTCCTCAAAAGCCCCGCCGTATCTTTCCTTGAACAACGCCGCTGCCTCAGGCGAAAAGCCCTGGCCGTCAAAGCTTATACACATAAAGACACGGCGATCGTTTATCGTGACGAACTGCGCCTTGTTGCCGCCTTTGGAGTGTCCCGACACGATCATGCGCGTATTTTTTCCCCAACCGTTTTTCCCGCAAGTCCTGTTGAACCAGTTCAGAGCTTCGACCTGCTGGTCGGTGGCGTAGTCCTTCCGGATGGGCGCGGTATACAGGAGATTACCCATATCATCGTATTTTTCGTACAGGTTGTATTCGGGTACGCCGGACAAACCCTCACCGTTATCTATCCATTCGCCTGCGCCTGTTCCCGCAAAGATCACATGAACAGTACCCGCTTCATCAGTAAAGGTACAGGCTTTCATACCGCCTTTTTTACCGTTATAGTCTATGGCGATGTTCCCTATCACCGAGCTTGCAAGCGTAGGATCGTTTGCGCAGGCGTTTTTTATGATGTCCGCCCGTTTTTCAAATTGCAGCTTTTCCGACCCTTTCAAAGAACTTACATCCATGTTTTGCAGATCAACAGCAATATCCGAAAGTCTATCGCCGTTCTTTGCATTTTCAGCGGTCAGGAGATACATAAAAATGTTGTAGACAACTTCAGTATTTGCAGCGTTCAGAACCTCTTTATCAATATTATTCAAGAAAAATCACCCACCTATCGGCATATTATACGCATGAGCGGCTTTTCCGTATGATTGCAAAATAAATCGTCCCGCAATAACTTGCGGGACGTACTACGCGCAAAACGCTGTCTAACCACTACAAAAAAGATTTTTCAACAAGAACAACATTATAAACATTCACGCAATTCGTAAAAACAAGCAGCGTCTGAACACGGAGCGAAGCGGAGTGTGAGGCGCTGCTTGGTTAGCGCAAACCGTAGGTTTGTGCGGTTTGCGAATTGCAAATTTAAATAAAAACCAACAAAAACAGCCCTGCAAAGCAGGGCTGTTTTTGTTGGTTGGGATAGCAGGATTTGAACCTGCGAGATGAGGGAGTCAAAGTCCCTTGCCTTACCGCTTGGCTATATCCCAGTAACTGTCAGTTATAAATCAAACGGGCAGAGGCACGAAGCCTATGCCCGTTTTTTATGGGGTGGGGAGAGGGATTCGAACCCTCGGTCTCTGGGACCACAATCCAGCGCTTTAACCGACTAAGCTATACCCACCATACAGTTGTTAGGGAATAGAGATTAGTTGTTAGTTATTCTGACTCAAGCAGACGATTGACTACCAAAACTAATAACTACTAACTATTCATTATTAAACTATTTGGCACGCCATGAAGGATTCGAACCTTCGACCTACCGCTTAGAAGGCGG
>JAFLUG010000039.1 GCA_022508885.1 Oscillospiraceae bacterium
AAAGTCTTTGGAAAAGGGGTTTGGGGGAAAACCTTTCTACAGAAAGGTTTTCCCCCAAAAAGACATTATTCAAAATGCGTATCTTTCGGGTTATATCCTTTTGAATAGTCCTGAAAAACGGGCGGCTTGTAGTATTCGGGAACTTCGGTGTATTGCCTCCTGCTTATGATAAACGACCTGATAAACATTACCATAGTCGTAATAGAAATAGCCTCCCAGAAAACTCCCATAAGGATAAATATCACGCCGTCTGCGTCTACCGTCGCGTCCATCATATAATCAAGAGAATTTCCGAACGCCGCTTCAAGAGCCTCTCCGACAGATGTGGTCCTTGATCGCAAAGAGTCGTTCAGGTTCTTTTGAAACGTTGCGAAATGTCCGTCAGTGATAATCCTGTCGGTATCGTCACCCGACATATCGTGCCACTCCCAGCTTGTGCTTGGGGACATCTCAGACGCCGAGTAGAAAATGAGGAAATGCTTTTCATCTCTCCAGCGCGTAACATACTCATAATACGCCGCGTCTTCGATATCATTGTAGCTTGACTCCCAATAACCGTCATATACCGTGACAATGCACGGGCATATTCCTGTTTTGTTTTCAAACTCCCGGAGAGTCTGCTCAAGTCGCTCCTGATTGTCAATAACGCCGATATTGTCAACTATGTGATAACCCGAGCAGCGGGCGTTGAGCTTTTGCGGCGGGGAGACCAGAGATATCGCCAGAACAAATATAACAACTCCCATTCCCACAAAAAACAGCGAGAACAAAAGCGAGAAAATAAACTCGCCTACTGTGGTTGGCTTAGGCTCTTTATCGCAGTAAACAAAATACTCTCTTCCACCAAAGCCGCGGTACATATACCGCCTCGCGCCATTGAAATAGCTGCGCGAAATCCTCGGCGCGCTGACATGAACGCTACTTCCGCCGCCGTGATGACTTCTGCTGTGAGAACCGCCTCCGTGAGACCTGCCTCCTCCGTGACCGTGTGGCATAAGAACTCCTTTATTAACTATTGAAATTAGGAATTGTTCATTTTTTTAAACAATTCCTAATCTTAGATATTCCGTTTTTTGTATTATTGAAAAGTTAATTATTCTGAGGGAAAACTTTCTGAAGAAAGTTTAGCGTTTTGCGCCGAGGGCGCATAATGCGCCCTCAGACTCCCTTTCAAAGACTTTTTGTTTTATTGCAGTGCCACAGTTATTCGCACTGCGCGATAGGAATAATACACTTTCTCGGGCAAGCCGCCGCGCACGCTCCACAGCCGTCGCACTTTGAATAGTCGATGGTCGCGTGGTTGTCGTTTACCGTAACAGCGCCGTTCGGGCACTTCTTCTCGCATATCTTGCAGGCGATGCAGCTGTTCTGACAGATCTGTCTTGCAACCTTTCCGGGATCCTTTGAAGAACAACGAACCTCTACCTTCTGCGACGCGGGGTGAATTACGATAAGATTATTCGGACAAGCCTTTACGCACTTTCCGCAGGCTACGCACTTTGAAGGATTGATGACCGCAACGCCGTTTATTATCGAGATAGCGTCCTGATCGCAGACCGCCGCGCAGTCTCCGTAACCGTCGCAGCCCGTGCGGCAGTTCTTTTTTCCGTTGTAATAGCGCTCTACCGCCTTACAAGAGGGTGTTCCGAGGAAGGTATATCTGTCCTCTACCGCGGCCTCGCAGCCGTTGCAGCGTACAAACGCGACCTCCTTTTCGGCCTCGAGAGCCTCCTGCCCCATTATCTCAGCGATCTTCTTTACCGCCTCAGAACCGCCCGGCTTGCACTTGTTGTTGGGCGCGCCGTCGTCAACTACCGCCTTCGCGTAGTCAGCGCAGCCCGCGTATCCGCAAGCGCCGCAGTTTGCGTTGGGAAGCGCCTCGGTTATCTGAGTTACCCTTTCATCTATCTTTACAGCCAGAAACTTCGAGCCGACCACAAGCAAAGCTCCCGCAGCCGCTCCGATAGCCGCAAAGATTATAAAGGGAAGAATATAAGTCATAAAAATATCCATCATATACCTCCTCAGCCGGCTCCGAAAATGCCGTCAACAAGTCCGCCGAAGCCTACAAACGACAGCGATACTATCGACGCCGCAACAAGCGTTATCGGCATTCCGGAAAATGTTTTCGGAACAGGGCAGCGTTCAAGTCTGCCGCGTACTCCCGAGAATATTATCATTGCCACCAGGAATCCGATCCCCGCGCCAAGCGAGTTTACGATGCTTTCAAGAAAGTTGTAGCCCTCGTCGATGTTAAGCAGCGTAACGCCAAGCACCGCGCAGTTTGTGGTGATAAGCGGAAGATACACGCCGAGGCTCTTGTAGAGTGCGGGAATGTATTTTCTCAGCACCATTTCGATAAGCTGAACGAAAAGCGCGATGATAAGAATAAACAGGATAGTGTTGAGGTAAGTAAGCCCCATAGGAACAAGAAACAGGTGGTACAGCGGATATGTAACGGCAGTCGCTAAAATCATTACCGCCGTAACCGCCGCGCCCATACCGAGCGAGCCGCTTGTCGTCTTGGAAACGCCGAGGAACGGGCAGATTCCCAAGAACTTTGACAGAACGAAGTTGTCCGTAAGTATTCCCGTGAGGAGAATTATCATCATACTTTTAGCGATTTCCATTATTTATTCTCCTCCTTCTTTTCGGTTTCTTCCATCTTTTCGGCAGGCATTTCCTCGCTTACACAGCTTATGCAAGCCGCTCTGTTGGGACAAGCCGCGCAGCCCGTCGCCTCGGGAGGCTTTCTGTTGGCTATCTTGTTTACGGCGGCGATTACACAGCCGAGTACGAAGAAGCCGCCTGCGGGCAGTACAAACAGCGTCATAGGCTGAGCCGCGTTTTCGGAAATGAACGGAATGTCGATACCGAACCACGAGCCCGAGCCGAAGATCTCACGGATAGAGCCCATCACGAGCAGAGCCATTGTAAAGCCGATGCCCATTCCGAGTCCGTCGAGAGCGGACGCGCCGATGTTGTTTTTGGAAGCGAACATTTCAGCACGGCCGAGGATAATACAGTTTACCGTGATAAGCGGCAGGAAGATTCCCAGCGAGTCATAGATCGCGGGAGCAACCGCCTGCAAGATAAGTCCGACGAGCGTAACAAAGCCCGCGATAACTACGATGTAACATGGCAGTCTTACCGCCTTGGGTATTACCTTTTTAAGCGCCGAGATGACCACGTTTGAGCAAAGCAGGACAAACGTCGCCGCCGCGCCCATTCCTATGGCGTTTGACGCCATTGTGGTTATCGCGAGGGTGGGACACATACCAAGCAAGGTAACAAGCGTCGGGTTTTCCTTGATAAGTCCCTTGGTAAATTCCTTCATATAGCTCATTGTGCCTCACCTCCAACAAATACGCTCAATAATCCGTACGCCTTAAGCGCGGAATTTACGGCAGTCGCCACGCCTCTTGAGGAATATGTCGCCGAGGTCACCGCCTGTACCTGATTGTCCGAAGAAGGAGCGGTTTTTACTATCTCCGCGCTTCCCGATATTCCCTTGAAGTTACCGAGCCAATCGGGGTTGTTCGTCTTAGTTCCGAGACCGGGGGTCTCCTCGCCGACGGAAACTATCGCCACGCCCGCGACTGTTCCGTCCTGAACTCCGACCATAATATCGAAGCCCTTCTTATATCCCTTTACAACGCACTCGATAGCGAGCGAGCCGTCCTTTTTCTTAAATACCTTTTCGATATTTTCTCCGATTGTATTATCGGAAGAAAACATCAGTGCAGCTTTCCATTCCTCCACGGGAATTACCGCGTAGTCCTCTTTTGAGCCTCCGTAAATAGCGACCAGCGCGTCTGCCTGCTTGTCGGTAACTTCATTCGAGGTATCAACGTATGTAAGGTTGTACACCACGATAACAAGCGTTGAGATAAACGCCGCGATTATGGCAAGGACGATAATAGGCTTTGCTTTATCCATTCTTCTCGCCCTCCTTTTTATTCTTTTCCGGCTTTTCGGGAACAAGCGCTCCGAGAGGCTTGGGAACCGTTACTCTGTCAATAAGCGGACTAAGGCAGTTCATTACAAGTATCGAGAACGAAACGCCCTCGGGAAGTGACGCGAACTGTCTTATCAGGAATGTGATAACTCCGCAGCCGACCGCGAAAATTATCTTGCCCTTTGTCGTAATGGGCGTTGTGGAATAGTCGGTAGCCATAAAGAACGCTCCGAGAACCAGACCGCCGCCCATAAGCTGATACAGCATATCCGTGCAGTCAAAGCCGTTTTTAAGCAGCGTAAGCACCGCAACCGTGCCGATAAAGCAGACAGGAGTTTCAAATCTGATAACTCCGCGCGCCAGCAGGTAAATTCCGCCGAGCAGCAGCGCCAATATGCAGGTCTCGCCGAGACAGCCAGCGCGTACTCCGAGGAACATATCCATAAGACTCGGAAGATTTGCCTTTTCAGCCACAAGAGGCGTAGCGGAGGTTGCCGCGTCTATCGTGCTGTCCCACGCGGAAAGCGGAGCAGTCCACGTTGTCATTGCCGCGGTAAACGACAGCATAAGCGCTATTCTCGCGGTAATGGCGGGATTTGCGAAATTCTGTCCTATTCCGCCGAACAGGCACTTTACGATAACGATCGCTATAAAACAGCCGATTATCGCCATGTATATCGGAAGGTCAACAGGCAGGTTGAACGAAAGCAGCATACCCGTGACTACAGCCGACATATCGGAAATAGTGCGCTCTTTTTTGGTTATCATATTGAACAAAAGCTCAAATATCACGCACGAAGCACAGCAGATGACCGTCAGCACCAGCGCCTTTATGCCGAAAATTATCGTCGCGGCGATAAGCGCGGGACAAAGCGCTATAACTACGTCAAGCATGACGTTCTGCGTTGTGCGCGAGCTTCTTATATGAGGCGAAGCCTCAACAAACAGCTTATTCATCCTGTCCACCTCACTTTGCTTTCGCTTGCCTTAAAAAGTCCTTGGCAAGCTGATTTTTCTCGGCAAGATTGCGCTTTGCGGGACAAACAAAGCTGCACGCGCCGCAGTTCATACATAGGTTTATCTTAAGCTTTTCGAGAGCCTCCGCGTCGCGCGCGTCATACGCGCTTTCAAGCTCCGTCGGCATGAGATTGAGCGCGCAGGCTCTTACGCAGCGTCCGCAGCGTATACAAGCCGTGGGCTTTCTCTCTACCGTGTCCGCGAAAAGAAGCACCGCGTTGTTTGTTTTCGCAAGCGGCGTGTCCGGGTCGAACGCGCAGTTTCCCATCATCGGTCCGCCCAGCACTATCCTGTCGGGCTGTTTTCTCACGTCCGCAAAGCCCACCACGTTATGCAGCAGCGTTCCGATAGGAACAAAGAAGTTTCCGGGCGAGTTTACGATATTTCCGTCTATCGTTATCCTGCGCTTTACAAGCGGCATTCCCGTTTTTATGTAGCTGTGGATAAAGCCCGCCGTTGAGACGTTCATAACCATACAGCCGACGTTTGACGGAAGCATTCCCTCTGCCACTACTCTTCCCGTAAGAGAATGTATAAGCACCTTTTCGGCGCCCTGCGGATAAGCTCCGGGAAGCTTCTTTACGGAAATTCCCTTATACTTGCCGCAAAGCTCCGTAAGCTTTGCTATCGCCTTGGGCTTATCCTCTTCTATACCGATGATAGCCTCGGGAATACCGATCATTTTCATAATGAGGTCGATTCCCGCCATAACGCCGTCGGTATTTTCCATAAGCTCTCTGTAGTCGCTGGTTATGTACGGCTCGCACTCCGCGCCGTTAAGCAAAAGATAATCTATCTTATCCTTTGTCGCAAGCTTTACATGCGTAGGAAAGCCCGCGCCGCCGAGTCCTATGGCGCCGCTCTCTCTCACAGCCTTTATAAAATCTTCCTTTGTGTCGGCCTTGGGAGGCTTTACCTCAAACATAACGTTTTTGTTGTCGTTTGTTATGACAACCGTTTTGCACAGTCTTCCGCCGACGTTCATAACGTCCTTTATCTCCTTTACCGTTCCGCTTACGGAAGCATGAACGGGCGCGGACATAAACGCCTCGCTGTCGCCTATTTTCTGACCGATCTTTACATAGTCGCCCACCTCAACGCACGGCGTACACGGCGCGCCGATATGCTGTGCCATGCTTATGGCGACCTCTTCGGGCGCGGGAATTTTTCTTGTCGTCTGCTCTGCGGACGCGCTGAAATGCGGAAGTCTGATAGAATGGAGCCTTGACAAATTCACCAATCCTTTCTTGTGATATTTATGGTTTTTTAGTCCGCCGCAACACCCCGGCGGTGTATTTACGATCTGTTATCAGCATAAAGCCGCCGATAACCTTAGCGGCGGCTTTGTGCTCCTTAATATTGAATTACATCTCAATATCGCCGATGTTGTCATTGGAGGTCGTGGGTCTTACCGGTTCGACCTCTTCGTCCTCCGCGGACGCTCCGTCGTCGCGGCCAATGGGCTTTACGTCCTCAACCGCCTCCTCGTCATCCTCTTCTTTTTTCTCAACTTCCTCCTCAGCCTCAGGCTCGGACTCGTTTGTTTCAGTCTGCGGCTTATTCATAAAGTTGTCCTCATACCATTTTGCCGCCATCATCGGACTAAGAACAAAGTCGAGGGTCTCACTCGCGCCGTCATATACGGTCTCCGTGATCGTAACGCCGTTTTTGTCCGGCTCGCAGATATCATATGTTACCTGCTTGCGGTATTTTACTCTGCAGTACATAAACTCCGGAGGAATAGTGTCGGTCTGCGAGATCTCGTCGAGCCATACAAACGGCGACATTCCGCCGATGGATACATCGTCGAATATCCAGCCCGCCGCCGCTGACGCGTCGTTGTGGCACAGATACAGCGCAAAGCTGAACTTCTGCTCCTTTTCGCCGTTCATAATGCCAATGGAGAAGCGCTTGACCTCAAAGCTGTTAAGAACGCCCGTAGAATAACCACAGAACGGGCACACACCGCCGTAGCCGTAAAGCTTCGCGTTTACGTCGCGGGCGAAATAGTTTCTGTAAGCCTTGTCGTTGGTCTTTTCATATTTCGCGATCTTACGGATCTCTCCCCTGAGGAAGTCAAACTCTCTGCGCGTAAGCGTAGGAACAGGCTTGAAGTAATACGGAAGCTGATCGGGCAGAATGATGTTCGGCTCTTCCGTTCCGGAAAACAGCCTGAACAGTCTGTTCTGGTTCATATCCGTCAGCAGGAACTCAACGAACGACGCGTACAGAGGCTTCGGCATACCGTCGCGCAGAATGATAAACTTGTCTGTTTTATCGCGGTCTGTGGCTTCAAGCGCACTGTCTATGCCGACGATCTTCATCAGCTTATTGTTCGCGTCGAGAAGGGCGATCTTATCCATTCCGAGGTCGCAAACGAATATTTTGTCGAGCTTTGCCTGTATATCCGAGGTAGAACCGGCTTCGGGCAGCGCCTCCTTAAGCTCCGCCAGATCAAACGTAAATCTTCCTGGAGCATAGGTAAAGTCGAAGCTCCTGTTATTCAGCAGTCCGCTTTCAATAAGCGAGTATACGTCTCCGACGATCTCAAGAAGCTCGGAGTTGGTGATCGTCGGCGGTATCATAAACTGCTTTCCGTAAACCGAGAAACGATAACGCTTGTTTATATCCAGCGCCAGCGAAACATCTCCGCCCTGGCTCTTTATCTCCTTCAGGAAGGTTACTGTGTCCTTTCCGTTTGAGAAGGAGTTTACCATAAGGGTTACGACCTGATTGAATATCTGATGGTTTTCAAAGCGCGACTCGTGCGCTGAGAGAACGTCGTAAGCCTTTTTCATATTTCCGATGTTTATCTTCGAGATCTCAAAGCTTATGCTTGCGGCTCCCGAGGAAACAACAAACTGGAAATATTTCATCGAAATGCGGTAGTCGCCTCCGAACATTTCGTCTATTACCTCAAACGCCTGAGCGAGAGCGTCCTCGTCCTGAACCGAGCCGTTTACGATGCAGTCGTTGAGCTTAAGGCTTATTATGCTGTTAAACGAAGCGCCGAGCTCGTAATCCTTAAGCTTTTTGTTTCCGTAGGACGGCATAAAGTACTGACGGCCGTCCTGGAAGAAGCAGTACAGAAATTCCTCTCCGCTTTCGTCCGTACCCAAAACGTTCCATTTATACTTAGCAATAAGAACGTGGTTATCGTCCTTTCCGTACCAGCCGTTCATCTGCTCGATGTCTTCATACAGCGCCTGCGCCACGGCTCCGCTTTCGTGTTCTTCTTTGGTCACGCCAGCGCGCTCGCTGAAAAAGCCACTTTTCCTCAGGTCGTCAAACGATACCGGCTGTTCGCTGTGAGGAAACAGAATGGAAACGCTGTTTGCAAAGCGGTCGCGAAGACCCTTGGCGATCTTGCTGGTGGTGACATAATTATAAAAGAACTCAAAAACATACTGTCTCGGACGGAGCATATAATGTCCCTCCGACGCGGGGTTAGGCATAAGCTCAAGCACAAACAGCCTTTTGTACTCGTCCGCTACATAAAGAATGCCCTTTTCAATTTTCGCAGCGCACTCTTCGAGAGAATCATACTTTATTCCCGAACGGTTGTTTGTGATGTATTTATTCGGAACCGATACAAAGAACGCCGAGAGCTGTTCGTCAACAAACTCCTTGTTATCCGAACCCACAAAGCCCGTAAGCTCAAAAGTGGAGAAGTAGTTGTACTTGGACATCAGAACTCTTCCCGCTTCGCGCTTTGTGTTTGAGATCGCAAACGGGATTATATAGGTAAATCCGTCGTGCTCAGAGTGGATAAAGTCCGCTACGCTCTTTCCGTTTTCAAGGAAACGAACCTTTGTTATGTCGCTTCCTTCTTTGCGGTTGTTGAAAAGCCTGTATACGACCTCTCCGCGTCCGTAGTTCGCGATAGCGATGTTAAACGTGCGCTCGAAACACTCTTCCTCGTCATTTGCCTTGAGGTTCTTTTTCCTTACAAAAGCGAAGCACAGATCGACCATGTTTATGTAGCTTCCCTTTTGCGAGCAGATAGTGCGCAGATTGTTATGAAGCGTCTCCTGCTCGTTAGTGGGAAGCGCAAACATGACCTCCGTGTTTTTAAACGGCTCGGCGCTGAGCTGAAGGTCGCGCACCTTAAGCACGCCGTCGTCGTTTACAACTCTCAGACGGTAAGAGTTTGACTTCATCTCAAACCAGTCAACATTTGTAAACACGCTCTTCGCACCGAGACCAAAACGGCCCTCGCGCTTTCTGTCGCCGTCGTTTCTGCCGATGGAGAGATAGTAGAACACCTGCTCGAGCCTGAAGCCCACCTCGTTATAGTTGAGCCTTACCTTACCGTCATCAAGAAAGTCTACCTCGACCTTGATGTCCTTTTCGTCATAATCGCACCCGAAGATGTTCTGAAAAAGCTCGCGTATAATGGACTCGCGCGGATAATCCTTTGCCAGATTGACAGTATTTACCGCGCCTCTGCCCGCGTACATATTGTTGAAATAATCCTTAAACGACGCGTCGTCAACCTCGCCGCTCCGGATATTCTGTTCGATCTCTTCAATGACCGCCTTTATGCCATCCCTGTCTCCGGCAGTATTGCGCTCAAAGAAATCGCCTAAAAGTCTTGAAACTTTTTCGCTGCTTGCGCTCATATTTCGCCTCATTTCTTCGCGCGGGGTTTTGCGCGCGACTTATATTGTGAGCCAAAGCCCGCCCGCGCCGCCGATCTTCCGGTCAGCGCAAACATGCTCTAAAACCCGTTTTAGCGTTAAATTCCGTCGTTGAAGATCCTGATATACTCCTTAAACTGAGAGCCGGACTGCTTTTTCTGCTTCTCGCGGTATTTCCATATTCCGTACATAACCGGATATTGGATAACATCGTGAAGCTCTCTTACCGCGTTTTTGATCTTTATGTGGAATTCTTTGTCGTTTTCCAACGCGTCAACCTCTGCCTTTGCGTCCTCGAGTCCCTTTACCGCCTCGGACGCAAACGGCTGATTTGAATATGAGTTATCGGAGAACGACGCCGCCATTTCATCGCGCAAAAGCATCTTTTCGATTTTTCCGCTGTCATTTATCAGGCACAAGCCGTTTATCTCATTCATCGCCGCGGCGATCTCCGCCGGCGAGGATCTGTCGTTTATCCCGAGCAGCGTATATATCTTATTGAGGGTCTTATCCGCAAAATCGGTAAGCTGCTTGGTATTTGATATCTCATCGTTATCCACAAGCGAAAAATCCGCCTTAACTTTCTTTATAAAGTCAAAGCCCGACTCCGCCTGCTGAGCGTGGTCTCTCACATACTTAAGAGAAGCCACAAGCCCCGCCATATACACGCCCTTTTCCTTTATATCAAACATGATGTTTCTTGTCGGAAGCGCTCCGCAAAAAGCTTCGCCTATGCTTCTGCAAAGGTTTCTCTCAAGTACCACGCTGTCGAATACCTTATTGGAATCGCGGAAAATAACAAACTTTCTGTTTTTCTCCCTGCTGAAGCCGTGACGGGTCATTCTCTTTTCAAGCACCGCCGCGGAGAACGGGAGCTCGTAGTTTATCACGCAGGTGACCGTCTGCATACCTTCACCCGTCGTAGAAAGGTTATCCATACCTATAATTACGCGCGGTCTTTCATCAATATCGGTATCCACCGACAGCTTGTTGATGATTACCTGCGGGGTTATAGTCTCGCCTCTCTCCACGAATACCTGACTTCCGTAAAGCGACGAGAACACCTTTCTGAGATATTCCACGGTGTTTTTGTTACAGCAGTAGATCATGATTCTCGCGTCGTCGTCCACGAGAATTTCCGAGCTGTACTTAAGAAGCGCCTCAAGCTTTTTGTCAAGCTCTGCCAGGTCTTCAACGTCAGAGCGCGTGAAGTAGGACTTCATGTATATCTTCTTCTGTTTTTCGTATTTGTCAACGTCATACTGCTCGAAAATATTTCCGCCGTATGTATAGGTAGGAAGTCCCGAGCGCAGGTCAACACGTCTTCTGAATGTATTTATCACCGAGTCCTCAAAGCCGTAGTCAATAAAAACTACCTCGCGCTTGTAGTCATCGGAATAAACAAGCGGGTCGTAGTAGCGCATGACCGGGCTTTCATCGCTGAGCGCGCACGCCGACGCACCGAGAGTCATCGAGCTTGCGGCAGCAGCCTTTTCTCCGTCCGCAAGAACGCCTTTTACAAGCTCCGCAAGATCCGCCTTGTCGCCGTCGGAGTTAGCCGGAAACGGCGAGTTTATCAACAGCTTTTCCGCTTTCCAGACGATATGATTTTTATATCCTTTATAGTCGGGAACTTTGTTTGTAAGCTCCTCATCTATTATTATGAGATCCCACTTTACATTCTCGTTCGCTTTGCGCCTGAGAACATTGTTGTCCGAAAACAAAGTGTTTTTGGTCATCAGAAACAGACCCGCGCCCTCTTCGTCAAAAATCAGCAGAGCGTTCTGAGCGCCCGAAACCATCTTGAAGTCCGCGCCGATGCTTGTAATAAACATTCTGTACCAGCTGTAGATCTCGCTTTCGTTTGTTATTACAAGTATATTCGGATTTTCTTTTTCCGCGAGAACATCGTATACGCACAGAGCGCACTTGACATATTTTTCCGAGCCGAATTCTCCGCAGTTGAGCGCAAAGCCGAACTTCCGCAGCTTTTCAGCCGCAGCGAGATTTGCCGCGGACAAATTCTGACCGACAAGCGGTATCCATTTAAAGTTGCCCAATATAACGCACCTCCGAATTATCCGCCGTTTACAGCGTGTATTTCAGGCTGTCGAGAAGCCCTCAGACGCGAGGAAGCCATAATGCGGCCAGGCTTTGTGCCTGCCGCAGTGTGGCTGACGACGCAGGTGAGGGTTTATCGGCAGTCTGCTGTAATGAGCGCAATTTGCTAACTTTAATTATACACCAAATCCGAATTTATTACAAGTACGTCAACCCACATAAAACTATCAGAAATTAAGCTCGAATTTTTGTGCATCTTATACAAAAACAATCAATTTCAGGTAAATTTTGTATGATATGGATATTTCGATAAAAATTTATACGCCTTTAATTAACATATATTGGCAAATTCATGAATTATTGCCTTAAATTTCCATTGAAATATGCCGCGGAAAATGCTAAAATATTTTTGAACGGGACAGTGAGGTGTAAATATGTTAAAAGCGGTTTTATCAAGAAAAAACTTATCCGAATGCAAGGAGTACATATCATGCGTTTCAGACCTGCTTGAAAACGGAAATATACAAAAGCTCGCGGACTTTAATCATCATATCGGAACAACTCGCTTTCAGCATTCGCTCAACGTTTCATACTACAACTTTCTGATGTGCGGATTTTTCGGGCTTGATAAAAAGAGCGCGGCTCGCGCGGGATTAATGCATGATCTGTTTTTCTACGACAGACGAAAACATGAAAAAGGAATAGGAGAAAGCTCTCATATATCGGAGCACCCGAAGATCGCGTTTTTCAACGCCTCGGAAATGTTTTCGATAAACGAGCTTGAGGGAGATATGATAATAAATCACATGTGGCCGATGACGCTTCATCTTCCCAAGCACAGGGAAACCTTTGTGATAACGCTGGTGGATAAATTCTGCGCGGCGGCGGAGGTTTTAACAAGCTTAAGATCACGCTTAAAGAGGAAACAGCCGTTAAACTGCCAATTGACAGATTTTATCAATTAGAGTACATAGCGGAAATATTAATTCCATGCGCCTGAAATGCTTCGGGCGCGTTTTATTTTTCTATCTGCGAAACTTTTAAATTTTTTCGCAAAAACTTGTGGAAATTGTCATATGATTGTGTTATAATAATATTTGATTTTAAATTATTTCAATCAAAGGACTGATAAAAATTTTTGAGCGCAGACAAATAACCGACGGGGTTTATTTTTCAAAAATAACCGACCCTCGTTACAAGCAAAACCGCTTTTTCATTTCGCTTTTCACGGATATCTCGGATATCCCGCGCGAGGACGCGGCCATAACGGCTTATGAATTTACCGAGTGCTGCGAGCGTTATCCCGACTACAAACAGCTTTCCTCGGCGCTTCTCGATCTGTACGACGCCTCGATATCGGCTTCTACCTCGATATTCAGCGGAGCGAGACGCACGGATATCTGGGCGGCGGCTCTCGACGACAGATACGCGCTCGACGGTGAAAAGCTCGAACGCGAAACGGCAAAGCTCATGTGCGACTGCATTTTCAGACCGTTTGCGAAAAACGGAGAGTTTGACGGAAAAACTGTCGAGATGCTCCGCGCGCAGCTTATCGACAACATCGACAGCGTGATAAACGACAAAGCCGTATACGCGAGCGAACGCGCCGCGAAAACCGCGTTCACAGGCGAAGCGATGGAGCTTCCGCCGTCGGGAATTCACGAAAACGCAGAGAAAATCACGGCAAGGTCTGCTTATGAGGCGTATAAGAAAATGCTCCGCACGGCACATGTCGAGATATGCGCGGTGGGCTGCTCGGAATTTTCCGAAAGCGAGCAGATTTTCACAGATGAGTTTTCAAGGCTTGAAAGAGGAGATATTTACAGGCTTAAGGCCGCGCCGTCGGCTCTCAAGGACAAGCCCGCTCATGTCGAGGACGCCCTCGAAATGCAGCAGGTTATCCTGAGGATGTACTTTAAAGCGCCCGAAATGGACGACCGTCCCGCAAACGCGCTGTTTGCAAGCATTCTGGGCGGAATGACGACCTCGCGCTTTTTCATGAATATCCGCGAAAAACAGTCGCTGTGCTACTACTGCGGCTGTCACGCCGACCGCTTCAGCAAAACGATAGCCTGCTCGGCGGGTATAGAACCCGACAACGTCGAAAAAACACGCGACGCTATGCTCTGTGAGTTTAACGATATCCGCGAAAACGGAGTTTCCGAGGACGAGTTAAACCGCGCGAAGCTCGAAATATTGAACGCTCTTTCCTCCACCTATGACAGCGCCCACGGCATCGCGGGCTGGTATCTCTCCCAGATAACCGACGGCGAGTTTATTTCTCCCGAGGAATACGCCGAGAGTATCAAAGCCGTAACACCCGAGCGCGTCCGCGCGGCGGCGGAAAAGTATTCGCTTGACACGGTCTATACGCTGAAAAATAAATAATAAGTCGGAGAAGACTATGATAGAAAAGATATACAACGATATCATTAAGGAAACCTGTCTCAAATATGTCTGCAAAAGCGGAACGGAAGTGTATATGCTTCCTATGAAGGGCTGGTCTACCGCCGTCGCGCAGTTTACCGCGCGCTTCGGGTCGCAGGACAACGCGTTTTTCGCGGACGGAAGACTTATCGAGATACCCGACGGCACGGCTCACTACCTCGAGCACAAGCTGTTTGAAAGCGAGGAAAAGGACGCGTTTTCTCTTTTCGCGCAGACGGGAGCCTCCTGCAACGCGGGAACGAGCTTTGACTATACACAGTACTATTTCAGCTGCGCGGATAATTTCCGAAAGAATCTCGAAATTCTTCTGGGATTTGTCAGCGAGCCGTATTTCACCGAGGAAAACGTTGAAAAAGAACGTGGCATTATCGGTCAGGAAATAACAATGTACCGCGACAACCCCTCATGGCGGGTCTTCACGAATCTTCTTGAGGGGATCTACGTTAAAAACCCCGTAAGGCTCGATATCGCGGGAACAGTCGAAAGCATAGCTAAGATAACCCCCCGGACGCTCACCGACTGCTACAACGCGTTTTACAGCCCGTCGAACATGTTTTTGTGCGCGGCGGGAAACATCGACCCCGACGAGATAGTCGATATCTGCGAGAAAAAGCTCGGCGCCGCAAAGCCGTTTAAAGTTGAAACGGCGGAATGCGACGAGCCGTATGAGGTAAACCAAAAGATAACGCGCCTTAAAATGCCCGTGTCAAAGCCGATATTTGAGATAGGCTTCAAGCGCCCGGCAGTCTACAGAGAACAGGAAATAACAGACTATATTTATTACAATATTCTGCTGGATATGCTTTTCGGAAGCTCATCTGAGTTTTACGAGCAGATGCGTGAGGACTGCACCCTCAACGACGAGTGGACCGTAAGCGTTTTCAACGGACGCGGACATTTCTTCCTCGCGGCGCGCGGAGAAAGCGAAAGTCCCGAGCTTGTGCTTGAAAAGATGCGGGAATTATTCGTATATTACAAGAGAAATCCGCCCGCGCGCGAGCTGTTCGAGCGTGTAAAAAAAGCGACCTACGGCTCTCTCGTAAAGGAATTTACCAATGTCCGTTCGGTATGCAACACGCTTTCCGAGTCGGTTTTGTCGGAGGTCTCGCCTTTCTGCGCCATTCAGACGACCGCCTCGGCGGACTACGGAACGCTTCTCGAAAAGCTGAGGGATATCGACGAGGAAAACGCGTGCATTTCTATTGTAGAACCGGTTTAATGACAGACATCAGAGGAGAACTTCAATGAATTTATTCAATCTTGTTTCAAGCTCCGCGACGGATAAAATAACCGTTGAGTTTCCGAACCTGTTTAAGGGAACGGCGATAACGTACAGCCGCGGATTTGAGGTCTTCGGGCTTTCGATTTACTGGTACGGAATCCTGATAGCGATAGGGATAATGCTTGCGTATATATATGCAACTATGCGCTGCGACAAGGTTTTCGGACTTCCGAAGGGCAGATTTTTCGACGTTGTTTTCACGTCGATCATCGGAGGCTTCCTCGGGGCGCGTATCTATTACTGCGTATTTACCTCGCTCGACCTGAATTCGGGAATGAAATACGATTTTGTAACCACATTCACCAAGATCCACGACGGGGGTCTGGCTATTTACGGCGGGATAATCGGCGCGCTGTTAGTCGCCCTTATCATGTGCAAGGTCAGGAAAATAAACTTTTTCGCCGCGTGCGACGCCGCCGCGCTCGGGTTTCTCATAGGTCAGACTATCGGCAGATGGGGCAACTTCATAAATCAGGAGGCGTTCGGCTCGGCTTGTGACGAAAGCTGGCTGTTTGCCATGAAGGGCACGATAATCGGCGAAACGCCCGTTCACCCGTGCTTTTTGTACGAAAGCGCGTGGTGTCTGCTCGGTTTTATCCTGCTTCACTTTTACTCGAAAAAGCTCAGAAGCTTTGACGGGGAAATTATGCTGCTTTATCTTTCGTGGTACGGTCTCGGACGCTTTTTTATCGAAGGAAACCGCTCGGACAGCCTTATGGCGGGAGAACTTAAAATATCGCAGATACTCGCCGCAATATGCTTTGTCGCGGGAACAGCGCTTTATGTCACATTCAAGATACTTACGAAAAAGAAAAACATTCCGCTTTACGTCAACACCGAGATTTCAAAGTCGCTGATCGATAAGGATATCCAAGAGGAGCTTGAATATAAGCAAAAGCGCGAAGCTAAAAAGAACCAAAAAGCTCCGAGCATTCTCGGAGACGGGGAAGAAATATCTGCCGGCTGCAAACCGGACGAACAGGAAAACGGCGAAGAAAACGTCTCCGAAAGCGGCGAAGGTCAGGCGGAAAATCCTTTAGAAAACGATGAATAAAAAAGAAAAGCTCCCGAGTGTATGCTCGGGAGCAAAGTGTCCGGGGGCCATAAGCGAGGAAGGAAAATGGAAGGAGATTTGACTAAAGCTGGTAAATATATGTAAACTCGCCGTGCCCCGAAAAATGGAAGGGGTGAGGACATGTCAGAAGAATACCGAAATGAAATCCGAAACTTATGCTGTGCTGTCCTCTTGAGTCTATTATAGCACATCTTTTTCCAATGTCAACATTTATTACAAAACTGTAATTATATTGTAATTTTTTTGTAAAAATTAACCTTCTTGGGAGCTTTGCGAAAATTTCCGTGAAAATTTTGTTTCAGTTTTTATGTGCAAATTTTGTATATTTTGTGCATACCAGCACGCAGCTTGTTGAAAATGCACAAAAAAAGATGAAAAAAATCTATTTAAAATATCCGTTTCGTTTGTTTATAATTTCTGGATAGTTGTAGACTTTTTTTAAAGCTTGTGTTATAATATATATTGTGATGGCAAAGCCTCGGAGATATAACGGGGGCTTGCCGTATATTCTGCAAAAAAATCCGCGCAAAGCGGAAAAATAAGGAGGCTACATAATGGCTTTTAAAAAGAGTGCGATTCCTTTTGCGGGAACGCCCGAGCAGGAAAAAAAGCTCAGAGAGGTCATCAGTCAGCACAAGGACGACCCGGGCGCGCTTATGCCTGTTCTTCAGGAGGCGCAGGAGATCTACGGGTATCTGCCGATCGAGGTTCAGCAGATGATAGCGGACGCTATGGAGATACCTCTCGAAAAGGTTTACGGAGTGGTTACCTTCTACGCGCAGTTTTCCATCAATCCCAAGGGCAAGTACAGAATTTCCGTATGTCTCGGTACGGCTTGTTATGTAAAAGGTTCGGGCGATCTTTACGACAAGCTTCAGGAAAAGCTCGGAATAGCGGGCGGAGAGATCACTCCCGACGGAAAGTTTTCGCTTGACGCGTGCCGCTGTATAGGCGCCTGCGGACTGGCTCCGGTCCTTACGGTAAACGAGGACGTTTACGGAAGACTTACGCCTGACGATATTGACACTATACTCGCAAAATACAACTGATAGAAGGGAAAGTTTACGAATGAACGTTATTAAAACAATCGACGAGCTTAACGCCGTAAAAGCTAAGTACGCCGACGTTGTAGGCACCCGCATAGACGGAAAGGACAGCGGCGTCCGCGACGTTCTGGTGTGCGGAGGTACGGGCTGTACCTCGAGCGGCTCAATGAAAATAGTAGACGTGCTTATCGATGAGATAAAGAAAAACGGCTTAGAGGACAAGGTAAACGTAATAAAGACAGGCTGTTTCGGTCTTTGCGCGCTCGGTCCCATCATGATAGTTTATCCCGAGGGCACATTCTACTCCAAGACCGAGCCGGAGCATATCCCCGAGATCGTAGAGCAGCACCTTAAAAACGGCCAGCCCGTCAAGAAATATCTCTACGAGGAAACAGTGACCGGCGATGATATAAAGTCGCTTAACGAAACTGCTTTCTACGCAAACCAGAACCGCGTGGCTCTGAGAAACTGCGGAGTTATCAACCCCGAGCATATCGAGGAGTACATAGCGCGCGACGGTTATCAGGCGCTGCATAAATGTTTGACTCAGCTCACCCCCGACGACGTTATCGAGGTGATACTCAATTCCGGACTTCGCGGACGCGGCGGCGCGGGCTTCCCCACGGGCAAAAAGTGGATGCTCGCGAGAAACCTTGTAAAGGACGCCGACCAGAAGTTTGTATGCTGCAACGCCGACGAGGGCGACCCCGGAGCGTTTATGGACCGTTCGGTGCTTGAGGGCGACCCGCACACTGTTATCGAGGCAATGGCGATTGCCGGCTACGCTATCGGCGCAAACCAGGGTTATATTTATGTAAGAGCGGAGTATCCCATCGCCGTTGAGCGCCTTAAAATAGCTATCAAACAGGCTGAAGAAGCGGGAATGCTCGGCGACGACATCTTCGGAACGGGCTTTAAGTTCCGTCTTGGTCTGAGACTCGGCGCGGGAGCGTTTGTATGCGGAGAGGAGACCGCGCTTATGACCTCTATCGAGGGCAACCGCGGCGAGCCGCGTCCGCGTCCTCCGTTCCCCGCTGTAAAGGG
>JAFLUG010000004.1:0-3800 GCA_022508885.1 Oscillospiraceae bacterium
GTGAGAACCGCGCGAAATTTTTTCTTCAGAAAAAATTTCGTGCTTTTTGAAATTCACTCTTCGTTGATGCGTTGTTCTTGTTGATAATTATGAAACAAGCTTTATGAAATAGTAAATTATCCCATAGATCACCGACGCGGAAATTCCGTAAACAAGCACGGGTCCCGCGATGGTAAACATCTTCGCGCCGAGTCCGAGAACATAGCCCTCGGTCTTGAAATCAAGCGCGGGAGAAACAACGGAATTCGCAAAGCCCGTGATAGGCACAAGCGTTCCCGCGCCCGCAAACTGAGCTATCCTGTCGTAGAGCTTTAAGCCCGTAAGCAGCGCGCTTAAAAATATCAGCGACATTGAGGTAAGCGCCCCCGCGCTGTCACGGTCAAACCCAAGCGCCGCGTACATATTAAGAAGAGCCTCTCCCAGAACGCATATAGTGCCTCCTATAACAAACGCCAGCGGGATAGTTCTCGCCATTGACGAGGGCGGAGATACGCGCTTGGCAAGCTCGCCGTATTCTTGATTGGAAATGTTCAATACTTTTCACCTCTCGAAATATTTTGACTTTATTTTGTCGTTAATTCCCGAAAAAATTCGCTTTTGAAAGGTGGGAAAAAAAGACAAAAAATCCCCCGAAGGGCAAACTGCCTTTCGGGGGATCGTAAAACATTCTTACTGTCTGATAAACGCGTAGTTGGATTTTCCGCTCTTTTTAACGGAGTACATCGCGTCGTCCGCCTTACCTATCAGGTACTCAACGCGGGTGTTGTAGTCGTCCTTGATGACCGCGATACCGATAGACACGCTCACGCTGAGATGAACGTCGGCCTCCTGCGCGTCAAAGCCGTTGCCGAGCTTTGCGATTATCCTCTCCGCTATCTTCGCGGGGTTGTTGGTTTCGGAGTTTCTTACCATAACGATAAACTCGTCGCCGCCGTATCTTCCCGCAAAGCCAATGTTGTTTTCAACCTCGGACTTTATCGTCTTTGCGACGAATTTCAGTACCTCGTCGCCCACGGCGTGGCTGTAATTGTCGTTGAAGTGCTTGAAGTCATCGACGTCTACAAACAATACCGCCATTTCGGACTTTCTTACCTCGGCAAGCGAAATTTCGTTGTTTATCTGGTTTTCGATAGTCTCGCGGTTGTACAGCTCTGTAAGAGCGTCGAAGCTTGCCTTCTCCGTCAGCTGCTCCTCGGACTTTTTCGCGCGGTCGATATCTACCATAACGCCCACTATCTTTATCGCTTTTCCGTCCTTGTCCTTGAGAGCCTCTGTTCTCATAAGCACCCAGATAAAGTCGCCGTAGATGTTCTTTATACGGTATTCGTTTCCTGTAAACGCCACGCCCTTTTCAAGCTGGTCGAGGTCGTGTCTGTATCTGTCCACGTCGTCCGGGTGGAGCTTAGCCTTGAGCAAAAAGCTGTCGCCGAAGTGGTCGGACTGCGCGCGGTAGCTGAACTTTTTGTTAAAGTTGTTCGAGAAGATAACTTCGTTTGTCTTGAAGTTCCACTCGAAAATTATGTTGTCTGACATTTCGCTGATGTTTTTGTATCTGTCCTCGCTGACAACTATTTCGTCAATGACGTTGTTAAACGCTCTCGAAAGCTGACCGTATTCGTTTGTCGCAACGTTTCCGATACGTGCCTCGTGGTCGCCGTTTCTGATATACTCAAGCGTATCCTCTATCTTGGAAAGGGGTCTTGTAAGCACATTTGAAGCAATGATCCCCGCAACAACAGCAAGAATGGCAATGATCACCGTAGCGACAACAAGCGTCGCCAGCGTGCTGTTTACAACGTTTGACTCGGTGCAGCGCGCCACCGCGTAAAGACCGCTCGAGCCGCCGGCATTGGATATGGCCGCGTAATAGTAGGTCCCGTCGCTCGCGGTATACTCAACAATCTCCGAAACATTTCCGTTAAGTCCCCTGAGAGTTGACCACACCATATCCGAGGTCTCGTTTGCGATATCTCTGTTAAAGCCGTTTCCGGCGCTCCAGTTTCCGTTTGAGTCAACGATAAGGACAGTACCCTTTCCGTTTAAGAACTTAGCGTTTCCCGTAACTCTCGAAATGATGGAGTTGGAGCCGTTGATGTTATACGAGATAACAAGATAGCAGTTATTTACTTTCTTGTGTATGAACATGGTGGAGTTCTGCTGGGAGTCACCCGTGATAGCGTCAAAGACGAGCGTTTCTTCGGGCGTCGTCTTATACGCCTCAAAGCTCGCGAACTTCTCGCCCGCGCTTGTTCCCGCAACGACCGTTCCCATTGAGTTTACAAGACGCGCGGCAACAACCATGGGGCTTTCGTTGACGAACTGGTCGAGAAAGTCGCTCGCCAGAGCGCTTGCAGGATCGGTCTCATCAGCTCTTCTCGCCGCCATAAGAATACTCTCGACGTTTCCCACAGCCTCAAGGTTGTTTTTGGCGTTGTTTACGATGATATCAAGAGCCGACATAACGTTTTCAGCCTCCGACATGACCTCGGAATGAAACGCGTCCGAGCTTGACTGGCTGATAAAATAAGCGTTTAACGCGGTAAAAATAACCATCGGTATTATGGCGAAAGCTATCGCCGCCAACATTATAACTGATTTTACCTTCATGCTGTTCTCCCCATTTCCATAAATTTATTTACACGCAAACGCGCAGAGTTTTTAAAGGCTTACAGTCATTATAGCACAAAAAATCCCGTCTGTAAAGAATTATCGGAACAATTTTAAAAAATTTAGATATTTTCAACAAATAATATTTTTTATTTTGTGAAGATTACAAAATCAACGGTTGTTTGCAATAATTCTATTGATAAAATTTAAAATTTGTGTTAAAATGATAATTGGATAATTGTATGTTCCGGAGGAAAATTTGATTATGGGAAATGTATTGAAAAGCCGCGGGTACAGATTGGTAAGCAACAGCTCGTTCGAACTGCCGCTGCCGTTGAAATACGAGCTTTACCGCGAGGACAGCCCCGTGGCGGAGTATGAGATATCCGGCGAGGAAAATGTGTCCTGCCGTATTCTGACAAAATACAAAGAGGAAATGCTCACTCCCGTTCAGCGGCCGATAGGCATATCCGATATCTATTATTTTCTGTCGTCGAGAGTTTTTCAGGATAACACGCCTTTTACATACGGAGAGCTTGCCCTTCTGGGTCTTGAAAAATACAATGTTTACGATATCCTGAGAAAGACGCGCGGAATAACCCCCTTTGACAAATACTGGCTTAAGTTCAGCGACGATGATTGCAGCGGCTATGACGAGGCTCTGAGTGTTTTCAACGAGCTTATGACCCCGAAAAACATTCCGGCGCCTTTCGCGCCTGTCGATTACGGCGCGCCCGCAAACGCTGAAGCGTACAAAGCCCCCATGCCCGAAAACGCTCACACGGAAGAAACGCACGCCGAGGTTCAGCCCGTTGCCGAGCCTGCGGCGGTGTCGGAAAGCTCGGGCGGCAATATGTCTCAGGACGATATATCCGCGCTTCTCGCTATGGCTGAGTCGCAGTTCTCGTCCGAGCCCGAAGATCCCGCGGTTCCCGCAGAGTCCGAGGCTCCCGCAAGCTCCGGCGGCAATATGTCTCAGGACGACATAGCCGCGCTTCTCGCTATGGCTGAGTCGCAGTTCTCGTCTGAGCCCGAAGCTCCCGCGGCTCCCGCAGAGTCCGAGGCTCCCGCAAGCTCCGGCGGTACTATGTCTCAGGACGATATAGAGAAGATGCTCGCGGCGGCAAGTGCCGAGCCCGAGCCTGAACCCGCTACAAGTTCCGGCGGCATGATGTCCGAGGACGAGATAGCAA
>JAFLUG010000004.1:3900-60852 GCA_022508885.1 Oscillospiraceae bacterium
CTGCTCCTCCCGAGACCTCGGGCGGCAAGATGTCTCAGGACGATATCGAGAAAATGTTAGCGGCGGCGGCAAGTGCCGAGCCCGAGCCTGAGCCTGTCGCAGAGCCCGCTGAGACTGCCGAGACCGTCGCACAGTCCGAGACTGTCACACAGCCCGAGGCTGCGTCAGGCTCCGGCGGACAGATGTCTCAGTCGGAAATTGAGGCTCTGCTCAGCGGAATGGCGGACGACGCGAAGAAATAATTTCACGGAAAGTTCATGTTGTTTTTACATATTTTTAAACAACGGCCTGTATAATTTTTCACATACAGGGGGTGTTTTATCTGACAACAAAAAAGCGCGCCGCTTTACAGGAGACAGACGAAGAGCTTGTACCCGTAAAGCAGTTTTTGAGTGAAAATCAACAGCAGATAGTACAGGAGTTTTACTATCAGTTCATTGAAATGGAACACCTGTACGAATCCGCTATACGCGAAGTAAAGACCAAGCTCGAAATTCTCGACAGCGAGTTTCGCACGAAATATTCGTACAATCCCATTCATCACATCGAGGACAGGCTGAAATCGCCCGAAAGCATTTTCAAGAAAATGCAGAACAAGGGCATAAAGTTTTCCTGCGAGGGAATACGCGAAAACCTCAACGACATTGCCGGCGTAAGGGTGATATGCAACTATATTGAGGACATCTACCACGTCGCCGAGCTTCTCACGGCACAGGACGACGTTCAGCTCATACAGATCAAGGACTATATACGTTCTCCTAAACCGAACGGCTACCGCAGTCTGCACCTTGTTATACAGACTCCCGTTTACCTTTCGGACAGGAAAGAGCTTGTAAATGTGGAGGTCCAGATAAGAACGATAGCGATGGACTTCTGGGCAAGTCTCGAGCACGAGCTTAAATACAAATCGGACGTTCGGGTGTCAGCCGAGCTTGCGGAACAGCTCAAAGACTGCGCCGAGCAGATCTCCGACATCGACTCGCGAATGCAGGATATATACAGGACGCTCAAAGAGATAGATTGATATAATGTTGTCTTGACGGAGTTTATTTAAAAAGAATTTCAAAATTCATGACTTGGCGGCACGCTGCGCTTAGCCGCCAAGTCAGAACCGCATTAAATTTTTCTGCGAAAAATTTAATGCTTTTTGAAATTCGCTCTCGGCTATAACGCGGTTGTGGCGGTGTATCTCTCGGTTAAAACGCGGTCTTGGCGTTTTATCTCCCAGTTAAAACAAGTTGATCCCGAAGGACGAATTTCAAAAAGATCAAAATTTTTTCTTGTGAAAAAATTTTGACCGGTTCTCACTTTGCGGCGGCACCGCCGACGCAAAGTGATGAATTTTGAAATTCAAATTAAAAGGAGGTTGTTATTATGAGCAAAAAGATCGTTACCATCACACGGCAGTACGCCAGTGGCGGACGGGAAATCGGAATGAAGCTTGCCGAGAAGATAGGCGCGGAGTTTTGCGACAAAAAGCTGCTTGAAGAAGCGGCAAAGTCCAGCGGGATACACCAGAGCCACTTTGAGGAAAACGACGAAAAACGCACGAGCAGTTTTCTGTATCTTCTGTCCACGACCTACGGACAAAGCGGAGTTCCGTTTGACGACACGCTTTTCTTCGCCCAGCTCAACGCCATTCAGAAAATAGCCTCACAGCAGTCCTGCGTTATTATCGGGCGCTGTGCGGATTATGCGCTGAGAGATTTTGAAAACGTTGCTCATATACTTATTTCCGCCCCCGAAGAATGGCGGGTAAAGCGGGCTGTAGAGGTCTACGGAATTGAGGAAAAACACGCGAAGGACTATGTAAAGCGTATCGACAAACAGCGCATAGCCTATTACAATTACTATACCGACAAGCGCTGGGGCGTTCCGCAGAACTATCATCTGTGCGTGGACAGCTCCGCCCTCGGGATAGACGGCACAGTAAATCTGCTTAAGACTTTCCTTGACGAATTTTATTCGTAAACCGCCTCTTACATAAAAATCAACCGCGCCGTTTGCATACCGGCGCGGTTTTTTATTTTCGGTTGATTTCCAAAACTCAGGCTTGTGTCTGTGCCGCGGTAATGTACAGCTCTTCGAGCGCGTACCTCTCGCTTTCGATAGCGTCAAACCTTGCTTTGAACGCCGCGTACTCGTCCGCGGTCAGTGAGTAGTTTTCATAATAAACATTCGAAACGTCCATATACAGGTAATAGTAATCCTGATAAAGAGCCGTTACGCTGCTGTAAAGGTCTTTGTCATCAACGCCATATATCTCGGGAAGGCTGAGCAAAGCGCTTGACGAGTATGAGATATCGGACAGAAGCTCGTCTACGTCAGACATGTTCACGTTGTTGGCGGACGCTATAAGCTCGTCAAGGGCGTCTGCCATGGTATCGCCAAGCTCGCCGCCGTTCTGGTTTCTCAGAGCGTCGCGAATGCTTTCGAGATACGCTATCATCTCGGTCTTAAACGCTTCGTCGGGCTCAGAGCCGTCAACGTAGGGAGTGAGATCCAAAACAGACGAAGGCTTGTTTAAGTCAGACGTGTTGTTTTCCGCTGTTACGGCATAGGTAAAGGAAACCTTTCCGAGCTTGTTTGACTCAACTCCGAAGGACGAAGTGTAGGTGCTTCCGTCTACCTTAGCGCTCAAAACAAGCTTTGAGTCGACCAGAAGCTCAGAGTAATTTGCCTCAACGGCGCTTTCTTCCTCGAAATTCTTCGGGAGCGAAACGCTTATCTCATAGGTTCCTGTCAGAACGTCGTCCTTGCAGAACTTGACGGTCTTGGCATCCTTATACTTTACCTTGAGGGTAACGCTTTCGCCGTCGTTTGTTATCTTAACGGTCGCTGTACCGTCTGTGTCGCTTTCCTTCACAACCTTTACGGAGAGCGAAACGTCAGTGCCGTCTGTAGTATACTCGAAATCGTATTCGGGAATATAATGGGTCGTGGACTCGGTCTTATACTTGAACTCACACGCGGACTCGCTGCCGTTTTCCGCGTAAGCTATTTCCATCTTGCCGTCGTCGGCTGTCAGCTTATACGATTTTCCGAGAACATTTCCCGCGTTGTCGATAACGGTTGTTATCTTGAGCTTTGCGGAGCGGTCCACATCAAGATCGGATATGGAGTCGAGGATATTCTTTTCATACTCGTCCTCGGTAATTTCAATTCCGCAGCCGTTGAGATATTCAACTATCCTGCTCTTGAAATACCCATCGTTCGCTATCTTCTCAACGATATTCTCAACAAGCTCCTCAAGCATCTCGCTGTCAAACTCGGCAGTGATGACCTTTCCAGAAACCGAAACGCCCGAAACGGAGATATCTCCGTTTTCCATTTCTACCTCGGCTTTTCTGTAGCTTTCAAGATATATCTCGACAATTTCGTTTATAAAGCGCTCTATCTCGCTTTCCTCAAGCTCAAGAACGATGTTTGCCGAGCCGGAGCTTGTGATATCGATACGGTCTTCGGCCATTTCTCCCACCTTGACCATAAGCGCTTTTTCCGAAGCGAACGGCAGAACAATGTATGCCTCTCCGTCCGAGTTCATCAGCACTTTGACGTCGAGTCTGAGGTTTTTGATATCGGCGGCCGCCTTAAACGCGTAGGAGCTGTCCGATGTCGTTACTCCCGCGGAGACCGTTGTGCCGTTTATGTATCCGAGCAGCTCGTCAAGCTCTTCGTCGGAAATATAAAACTCTTTTTTAAGCTCTTCCTTCGCTGTATCTGTAAGCTCGGCGTCCGCCGCAAACGAGAACATAACGGAGTTTGCGCCGTAAGCCTCGACCAGAGAGCTGTTGAGCGCCTCGAAAAGCGACGCGAGGTCTACCGACGGAATGTCGCTTGCAGAAACTCTGCTCATCAGCGGCACCGTGGCAGTATCGCTTGCGCCGACGGTGTTAAGCGCGCTGAAAGAAGAGAAAATTCCCGATGCGGTCTTGATATTGTTTGAAAGCGAAGCCTTGTCAAACAGCTCAGCCGTCTGCTTTATAGAGTTGCCCTCTACCATAGCCGCGTAGTTCGCCTTACCCATAAAGGTACTCAGAACCGTCGCCTTGTTCATAAAGCAGAATATACCGCCGCCGATAAGCGCCGCCACAAGAACCGCCACTATCGAAATGATAACGGGCTTTTTGACGCTCTTTTTCTTGACTGCCGCCGCGGCGGGAGCGTTTGAAACTACCGTGGGCGTCTGAACGCTTCCGTAAGCCGTATTCTGCTGAGGCGCGGGAGTGTATGTAGGAACAGGGTTTGTGCTGAAAGCCGCGTCCGACATGCTCTTAAACGAGGGCGCGCCGTCCTGAGCCGAGCCTGCGTACGAACTGCCCGACGGAGTGTAAACAGGCTGAGGAACAGTCTGAGAAACGGGCTGAGGAACAGGTTGTTCTTCAATAACCGGAATGACCGGCTCTGTCATATCCAACACATCATCAAGCTTAGCCGTATCCGCCGCTGTCATATCCCGCGCGGCGGTCTCCGAGCCAACAGGCGTACCGCAGGAAGGACAGAACTTTGTGTTTTCCGAAAGCTCTGTGCCGCACTTCGTGCAGAACTTTTTCCGAACAACGGGCGTTCCGCAGGTCTGGCAAAATTTCGAGCCCTCGGGGAGCTCACTGTTACATTTGCTGCAAATCATAGATATTATCCTTTCACAATCGAAAACAAGGCAAAAACACCTTATATATACTTCCCGATAATAATATTATAGCCTTTTTAAAATATGCCGTCAACGGTTATTCACACAAAATTACACGCGTTTTGAGAATCAATTTTGTGCAACCTAACACAATTCGGTTGAGAATTGACCGTACACTGTTTGGAAGTAAATGTAAGACTGCCGAAAAGCCCGCGCTTAATAAGCGCAGGCTCAAATCGTATAAAAAGCCGAATTTCTTCAGACTGTTGACGACGCAGTTGGGGCTTTATCGGCAGTCTGACCGATTTACCTTTCGCTGGCGCTGATATATCTGTTGTCGCCCATGGAGAGCACATAAACGTCCACATAGACCGCGCCCCATTTGCACGAGTCCTCATAGCTTCCCATGAAAACGTCTACCGTAACTCTTCCGTCCATAAGTCCGAGTCCCGTATCGGCGGCTATAGCGTAGCCGTAAACGCGGCTTCCGTCCTGAGCGACGATATAAAGCTCGCTTCCGTAAGGAATTACGTTGGGATTTACCGCGACAGTTCCTACGACAGCGTAGCGGTTGCTCGCGGTGAGAGAGCCGGCTCTCGCGGAATAAGCCGTAGCCTTGCCCGAAACCACCTTTACATAGTCCTCGGGAAGTCCGTTTACAAGCGTAAGCTTATCCTCGTCGGCAAGCTTAGCGTAAGGGACCTGAAGAGAAGTACCCTTTGCGATGATCTCGTTTACAGGCTCTTTGGTAACCTGCTCGCCGAGCTTCTGAGAGGATACATACTCCCCGTCGATATACATATCCCTGTAGTTATATGTCAGAACGCCGTTATGACCGGCGGATAAAACGCCCTCGGTACCTATCTTGAAGTTTGAGGACTCCGTATACTCGGTGCCGTAGGGGATATCAACGTCAGCGCTTCTGTTTACAAATTTAACGCGCGATACCTTTATCTCCATTCCCGCGTAAAGCTCTTCGTCAAGTCCGGCGTTTACAAGGTCGTTTTCGCCCATTGTGACGCCCGCCGCCTTAACAGCGTCGGAAACAGTGCCGTTTGTAAGTCTCAGCTCGTGAGTTTTTCCGTCCGCGATAACAGCAACGTCAAACGCGCGTTCTATCGTAATATAGATCTTATCATCGGACTTCTTTTCCAAAAGCGTTATATCTCCGTCGTAAAGCTCTATTCCCGCGTCTGTGAGAATGCCCTCGATGCTGGTCTCGTTTGTCTTTATCTCTTTTAAAACTCCGTTATCGGTGATGTAAACCGAGCTTCTGAAGTAGAGCGCGCCTGTGATGAGCGCAAGTATCATTACTATCGAAACAAGTACCATAAGCTTTACCGCTTTTCCCCGGCTCGCGAACAGTTTCATCTTCTCTCTTATTACCTGTGATTTCATTTTTCCTCCTTAAAATCACCTCTGCGCACGGAACGAATTTCCCGGGCGCGTTTCAAAAACATCAGCCGTACACATTCATTTAGTGTACCCGATGTTTCTTTCGTTTTTTCCATTATAGCAGTATTCTTCGTTAATGTCAAACATAAAACCCATGTTGATTTTGTGCAAAAGTTATAAAATAATACTGAAATCAAAATGTAACATGAAAAAACATCGACGGTAATTTGGAAGATAATGTCAAATCTTAAAATTCTTGTTGTTAAATTAACTAAAATAATCAAGGCAATTTATTCATACGTTTTTTACAAAATTTCGTTATACGGAGTTTTCTGTTTATGCAAATTAGATATAAAGACCGGAGCGCGCCTGCGCTCCGGTCTCTTCTATAATGTGGCCGTGTTTTTTACCCTACGATAAACTCCTTGATGTCGTCAAGGAACTCGCCGCAGTCGTCGCTGTGTACTCTCAGCTCGAGGTCGTTGGAAAGGTCAAGGCTGAAAATACCCATAATGCTCTTTGCGTCTATCGCGTATCTTCCGCTTACGATATCGACCTCATACGGGCATCCGATAACGATGGAGCAGAACTTCTTTACGTCCGCGATGGTGTTTATTCTGATTGTTTTTGTTGTCATAATTATCCTCCTTTTGTCTGCCATAAAATTGTCAGTCTGCCATAAACTTCTTTACTTCATCCGCGAAATCCTCGCACTGTTTGTCGTTTCCGTGAACGGTAACGGTGAGGGTCTTCTCCAGATCAAGGCTGAAGATGCCCATAATGCTCTTTGCGTCTACGGCGTATCTTCCCGAAATGACATCTATCTCAAACGGGCAGTCGTTTGTAATCGACACAAACTCTTTCACGTCGTTTATCGACGAAAGCAATATCTTGTACTCTTTCATTTCTTCATCTCCCTTTCTTTGTTTTACAAACACAATATATCAAGTTTTTGAAAATTTGTCAATACCTTATTGCAAAATTTGTGTTTTTAAAGTATAATGTAATTAGGTCGAGAAAACATTTTGGTGATATTGACAGACTGCCGATAAACCTCCATCTGCTTTATCAGCCATGTCACGACAGCCACAAAGGCTAATCGCGACGCGGCTTAGGGAGATTGCTTGCAATATCCCGTGCATCCGGAGGCTTCTCGACAGTCTTTGACTGGATAGTAAATATAAGGAGAGTGTGTTGTGGACAGTAAAAAAACTTTTGAAATAACAACGCTCGGCTGTAAGGTAAATTCCTGCGAGAGCGCCGCGATAGAAAAAAATATGCTTTGCCGCGGCTTTGAAAAGGCAGAAGACGGCAAGGCGGATATATACATTATAAATAGCTGCGCCGTTACGGGAACGAGTGTTGAAAAGGCGCGCCACCTCTGCGAAAGCATTAAGAAGAAAAACCCCGGGTGCGTTGCGGTGATGTGCGGCTGTTTTCCGCAGAGCTTTCCCGAAAGAGCGGCTTTAAACACCGCGGCGGATATCGTCACAGGCAACTCAGCGAAGCATAAGATACCAGAAATGATAGAAGAATTTCTCAAAACAAAGACCAAGATAGTCAGGATCGACGCGCTTTCAAGGGATTACGACGAAAACTCGTCAGTTCCAGATGAAAACCGCACGCGCGCTTTTATCAAGATAGAGGACGGCTGTGACAGGTTCTGTTCTTACTGCATAATCCCTGCGGCGAGAGGGAGAGTGCGCTCTCTGCCTCTCGGGGAAATTGAAAAACAGGCGGCACAGTGCGTAAACAACGGACACAAGGAGCTTGTGCTTACGGGGATAAACCTCTGCTGTTACGGTCAGGAGCTGGGGCTTTCGCTTGCGGACGCTGTTGAAGCGGCGGCAAAAAGCGGCGCGGAAAGGCTGAGACTAAGCTCGCTCGAGCCGGAGATGATGTCCGATGAAGTTATAGAGCGTCTCAAGGGCGTGTCCTCGCTTTGTCCGCATTTTCATCTTTCCGTTCAGTCGGGCAGCGACGATATTCTCAAGAAAATGAACAGAAAATACACGACCGCGCAATTCGCCGAGGTCGTTGAAAAGCTTCGCACAGCGTTTCCCGACTGCGCCATAACCACGGATATCATCACGGGCTTTCCCACGGAGACCGACGAGGATTTTCAGAAGAGCGTTGAATTCGCGAAGGAAATGAAGTTCGCGAAGGTCCATGTTTTCCCCTACTCCGTGAGAACAGGCACAATAGCGGCGGAAATGCCTCAGCTGAACCCAAGGACGATTACTCAGCGCGCGAAAACCCTTATCGCTCAGGCGGATATCATCGAGCGTGAGTTTCTCAAAAAACAGGTCGGCACAGAACAGACAGTTCTCATTGAAAAGCCGAAGACCGACCTGTACAGCCACGGCTTTACCGAGCGTTATGTTCAGGTGAGGATAGCGGGAAAGGAAATTCCGCGGCATACGCTCGTCCGCGTGAAGATAACAGGCGCGCGCGACGGCTATTGTGTGGGGAAGTGTATATAGTCTTAGATTATACAAGGGGGACCCTTTTAAAAAGGGTCCCCCTTGACCCCTCCCAAAACTTTTTTGTTCCGCCGCTTTGCGGCGGTTGTGATCACAACAAGCAAAACCCTCCGCAAAGGCGGAGGGCTTTGTGTTTTATAAATTCCTGTTCAGCGACTGTCCGGTTGCTCTTCCGACAACCGCGCTGTTGTAATAACCGATCTTTTTCTTGGTCTCTTTAAGCGCCTCAAGCTCGCGGCGCGAGTCGATATGCTGGTTTTTAAACTGTTCGGAAATGACCTTGTCTTTTCCCAAAATTCGCTGCTTAGCGAGAATGATATTCCGCTGAAGTACCTGAATCTTCTTGTGCTGTTCGTCAAGAGGAACGTTTACAAAGCTTCCGTTTATAAGCATTTTCAAAAGCTTTGATTCCTCGGGAGACTCAAACTCGAGCACAGTATCAAGGTCAGCCTTAAGCTCGTCAAGATCTTCAATAAGCTCGTTTCTGGCAATAAGCCCCTGCTGAATGATCTCGAGGTCGGCGTTTACCATAGTATCGGTTTGTTTTTCGTATTCCTGCAGGGTGGAAAGAATCTTTTCCATTATCTCCTGCACTTTTTCACAGCCAAAAAGCTCTGCCATATAGATTCCCCTCCCCTGTTGCTTAGTTTTTCAGACCCGCGGCGGTTCTCCCGAGTTTCCCCGGAAAAGCCGCCCCGCGGATCCACTGTTTTAATTTTATGAGCAAATTCGGTTTTTTGCTATTCAGCCTACGCCCTTTTTCTTGTTATTGGCTTCTTTTTGCGCCTCGATCTCCTGTCTTGTCATCTGGCTTATCTGCGTAAACGCGTCTCTCAGCTCGGCTACAAGCGGGATTATCTTCTTTACCTCCGAGGCGTCCTTGTGGATATCCGCGTTTACTATCGTCTTGTAAAAGAAGATATAGTAGCTCTCAAGCTCCTGTGAAATAGGAATTGACATATCAAGAGTCTCGCGCAGGGCGTCTATACAGTTTCCCGCTTTGATAAAAGCGTCGTGTGCCTTCTGGTATTCGTGCCTGTCGTTTTTCTCAACGCTGTTTACCGCTATCGCAAGCTGGCGCTCTATCTCGCTGTAAAGCTTTATAACTACCTCAACGGGCGTAAGAGTTTCAACGGTCTTCTTTTTATATGCCGAATAAGGATCCATTGCTTCATCTCTCCTTAAAGCTGTTCTTACAAAACATCAAAATCTGCCTGAGTTGTTGCCGTATCCGCTGAGATAGCTTGACAGATAAGAGGACTGGTCGTTCATATCAGCCATTACCTTTTCGAGGTTTGTAAATATCTTCCACCAATATTCCTCTTTTGAGTCATATCTTTTCTGAAGCGTATTGATACGCTGCTGAACAGACTGCATCTGGCGGTAGATATAGTTATCCTTCGATGTCGTGCCGGTCGCAAGACCCGCCTTGTTGATAAGAGTTCCCTTGGCCGTGCCTGTCGTTCTTACGGCGTTGTCGAGGATGTTGTTTACCTTGGACATAACGCCCGTCTCGGGATCGGTAAACAGCTTCTGAACAGCCTCAACGTTGTTGATAAACGCCGCCTCGAGCGCGTCCTCGTCAAGAGTGAGCTTTCCGCGCTGAACGTCCTCGGTGCTTGAATCGAGGTAGGAAACGGTCTTGATGCCCATATTGAACAGACCGAACTTTGTGCCGTCCTCAAGAGTAACGGTATTGTAAAGCGCGCTTCTGAGCTGAGTCATAATGGTCGAAACCGTAGAATCCTGGTAAAGAACGCCCTTCTTGGCCTGCTCTTCCCACTTCTTGATCTCTTCCTCGCTCATCTCCGCTTTCTCCGCGTCGGTAAGCGGCTCGTAGAGATTGTTCTTGCTGTCTCTCGCGGGAGATGTGCCGATATAGTTGTAAACATCGTCGATAAGCTGGTTATAGTCGTTTACAAAATCCCTTATAGCCTGCTTGAGGTCGTCGTAGCTCTTGGTGATGTTTACTTCATATTGCTCGCCGATGGTAACGTTATCGTCGAAAACGAAGGTAGTACCGTCAAGCGTGTAGGTGTTGGAGTTGTGGTAAACATCAACGCCGTTGATATTTATAAGCGCGTTTTTACCCGTTTCAACCGAGTCATTGGTAAGACCCAGCTCCTGAAGTATTCTGTTCGGCTCGCCGTTTTCAAGCGTTCCGAACTCGATAGTGCCTGTAGCTCCGAGAGTGTTGGACTTTATCTCAAAGCTGCCGGTAAGGTTCGAATAGGACATTGTAACGCCCGCGCCGCTGGAGTTTACGGCCTCGACAAGATCGCTGATGGCAGCGTCCGCGCTAAGCTGAATCTTCTTTCCGTTTATCTCAAAGGAATAATTCTTTACAGTCTCTCCGGTATTGCCGTTAATAACAATGTCATTTCCGGTGATGCCCAGGTCAACGAGCTTCGTCGAATAGGCCACCTTGTTTGAAACGGTACCCTTATCGAGACCGAGCGTTCCGCCTTCTACGGAGGTCATCGAAAACTCAAAATTTACGCCGTTGCGCGTCGCGGTTACATTTCCCTTTTCATCAATAATGAAGGTAGCGGAATAAAAATTGTCGTTAAGCGCCTCTTCAAGCGCCGCGGTATTCTTATCCCTTGCCGCCTGCGCGCTTGTGTAGGTAAACGAGTCGAGGTCTGCCTGGCTTACAGGCGTAGACGAAGAAAGCTTCTTCGCGTTTCTGTAAGCGGCAAGCTTAAGCTCGTTGTACTCTGCGAGTATCTTCTCATTTCCCTTTTCGTCTCTGCTGTCAAAATATGTATCCGAAACACCCTCGAACGAAACCTTTTTCGACTCGCCGTTAACGCTTACGGAAACGGTATTTGTACCAGTGACAGCGCTCATTGCCGAAATGGTAATGGACTTTGAGAACTTTGCGAGACCGAAGCTTCCTTCCTTTTCTGTAACGCTTACATTTACGTTTCCGTTTATGTCAAAGCCGAGGGTCCCGTCTTCGTTGGCCTTTACCTGAACAAAGTAATCGTCGATGCCGTCCTCGTCGTTCGTATCGGCGCCCGTTCTTCCGAACTGCTTCTGAAGCTCGGCGTTGAGGCTTTCGGTGACTGCCTTGGAGAACGACTCCATATCAACTTTTCCGTCTGCGCCGAGCGCGATATTCTCCGCACTGAACTCGATGGTCTTGGAAGCATCGCCGACCTTGAAATCAAGACTGAAATTATAAGTCCTTGTTCCGTCCTCGTTTTCGGTATATGTAGAGTTTTTAGCCGCCGTTTCGAGGTCGAGCTTGAAATTCTGAGGAACTACCGTCTTGCCCTTTGCCGTTGTGGCGGTAGCAAGCTGGCTTACGGTTATCTTGTAGCTGCCCTCTGCCGAACTTGAGCTTGTAGTCGCGCTTATTCCCCTTGCAGAGTCTCCAAGCGTTTTTCCCGCTATGGTCGCTTTAAATTTACTGAAAGAAGTCGGGCTTAAAAGATACGAATCCTTTTTGAGGATATCGAAATACTTGTTCTTAAAACCGGTGACTTTGCTGATGATATCGCGGTACGCGTCCTGCTGCCATGTAAGCTTTGTAAGCTTTTTGTTCTGAATGTCGATCTTAGACTGGTAGCTTGTGAGCATCTGCTCGATCATGGCCTCGGTATCATATCCCGAGTTTATTCCGCTTAAACGCAAATTACTTATAGCCATCTTAATTCTCCTCCTGTTTGCCTTTGTTTAAAAGCTGTTTCAAGCCCGCCGAAGCCTCGGCAGACTGAACGTTTGTTTCTTTTGCGATCTTCAGCTCGCTTCTGATGATCTTTATCTCGCGCGGAGCGTTTATTCCAAGCTTGACTTTATCTCCGACGACCTCAAGGACCGAAACCTCGACTTTATCGGAAATAATTATGCTTTCGCCAACTTTTCTGGTTATAACAAGCATATTACGCCTCCTCGGAATAAACAGGACACTTGAAATCGTACTCGTCAAGCATTATCTGCATGGCTATGTTGTCATTGGTGTTTACAACTATAGGGCAGCGCAGATTTATGGTCGTTTTGCGGTAATCGTCCGGTACGATAGCCACAGCAAGGCATCTGTACGGGCTGTCCGCGGTGATCTTAAGAAGCTCCTGCTCTTCATCGGAAATCGCAAAGCTGTAATCGGAATAGATAAGCATCGGGTCATAGACCACAAAGCACGGCGTCTTTGAGTCTACTGCCTGAAGCCACATCGGAAAAGTATCCTCTCCGAGAGGACTTAAAAGCGTATATCTTTTTGTGTCCTCAAAACCGATTATCCCGTTTGGAATGGTGTAGATCTTGCTTTCGTCGATCTCAACTTCTCCGAAATCTCTCGTTTCAATTTTCATTATACATTATTCCTTTACAGCATATCGTATGGAGGCGGCTCGTAATTCGGGTTTGAGCTCGGCGGAACATAGATCGGGTCGCCTATATACTCGATCTCTACGCGCGGTCTGTCGCGAACGATAAGCTCCACGCTTCCGGGTATAAACTCCATAGGCTTGCCGGTCGCGATATTCCAGTCGAAATCCTGCGAGCCCATCTGATATTCAATGTTAAGCGTTCCCTCGTCAAAGGTTATGTCCGCGCCTACCTTTGGCAAAAATTCCATAATGGTCTCTACCGTCGCGCCCGCGCGGGCGTTGTTTATCGCGATCTCTGAGGGAGAAACTCCTCTCGCAAGCTGGTCGCCCTCCTGGACAACGTTCGCAGTACCCTGAAACGCTATGGAAAATCCGTCCTGAGCTTTCTGCTTAAGCATGTCCCCGTCATTCATGTGGCCGTAGCCGAGACTTTTTCTCGCCTCATAAGTATCGATCTTAAGCTTGATCGGTTCTGCCTGCATAACATAACCGCCGTTTTTGGTGGTGATATTCACCTTGGGTTGTTTGTCGCCTTCCGTCGCTTTAAATTGCCCATTTGTAACCTTTATCTCGATCTTTATCGGGATAGTGGTTATCTGAAGCAGGTTTGAGTTCATCATGAACACCTCCTTTAAAATTAAGCTGCTTTATTTAATCCCGAGATCATCTCATATAACTGAAGATACTCATCGGAACAACTTCCGAAGCAAGCTGTAAGCAAGCGTTGTACATCGCCGTATAGGTCTTCAGCAGCGTGGTCTCTTCCTCAAGATCCGTCGCCTCAAGCTCTTCCTGGCGGTCGTAGAGATTGTATTCTCTCGTGGTCATTCTGTCAAGGCTGAACTCGATGAAATCCTCATTTGCGCCGAGATTCGCGATCTCAACCAGCAGACTTTCATTTGCCTTTACCACTCTGTCGATGCAGGCGTTGGCGTATTCTATATCGCCAAATCTCAGAGCCGCCGCCGCGTCGAGCGTAAGCTGGATATAATTATTTGAGAATGACATCTTTCTTTCAAACGAGGGCACCTCAGCATCCGCTTCAGTAACCGCGGCGTTGAGCATTACGGTATTTCCCTCGGAAGTTATCGATCCGTCCTCGGCGATATGTACTATCTGGTTTCCCTTGTCGTCAACTCCGAACATATCGGTAAGTGCGGTCTGTATTATCTGCTGATTCGCAGCCGCAAGGTCCTTCAGATACGTTTCCTCGTCAAAATTCCCTTCGGCGTCCGTGTAATCATCGCGGTCAAGCTCCGCTGACGTAAACGTAACGATCTTCGCCTCGTTGCCGACTATTACGTTTATGCTGTACTCCTTGCTTGGTTCAAGCTCGTCAAGGTTTATCTTAAAGCGCTTTGAATAACCGTAGTTGTTGGTGTATTCAAGCTTATTCACGGCGTCCTTGCTGTTTATGATGCTGACGATGCCGCCGCTTGTTGTATTTGTGATAACGCCCTGCTCGGACACATCGAATTTTATATGGTCCTTCATGAATTGCTTGTTGAGCTCTTCACGGATATTCGCCGCGGTCTCGGCATAATCCGCGCCGCCCTTAAAGACTATCGTCTTTTTGATGTTGTCGGTGTAGACGTCGATAGAATATTCCTTGCCCTGTCTTATCGACGACATATCAATGTCGGCTATTCCGCCGTCCGTTCCGCATCCCGAAACCTCCGGGCCGTTGAACGAAATTCTAAGCCCCGTCTGAGGGTCGATATAATGCGACTTCTGATTTACCGAAAGACCGAGACCGATATCGGCAAGCACCTCGCTCGAATAGGGGAATTTCAGATAGCTGTCATAGGCGTTTACGGGAACATTATGATAAGTAACTATCCCATATCCGCTGTCGTCATATGTAATTCTAAAGGGCAGTCCGTCGTCGCTCGAACCTCCGAAGATCGCTCTGCCGGCGGAATCCGTGTTAAAGATCTCGCAAAGCTGAGTTCCGAAAATATCGAGCTGCTGAGCGTAAATGTTATATTCGTCTATACTTCTTATGCCGGAGTTGCACGCTTCGACAAGCATCTCGCGGATCTCCTGAAGCTTTTCCGAAGCGCCGAGCAGCGACGTTTCCGCCTCCGTGTAGAACTTATCCGCAACCTTGAGGTTTTCCATATACTGGTCAGAATAGTAAAGCGACTTTCTTACGTTGAGAGCCTTTGCGGCATTGAGAGGACTTTCGCTTGCCCTGCTGAACTTTCTGCCGGACATGATGCGACCCATAGAGTCGTTTTTTAACGTTCCGACTCTGTTGAGGTCGCGGTTGAATCCTCTCATAATGGTGTTATTTGTTATTCTCATCTAACAGATCCTCCCGTCAATTAAAGTCCGACTCTGCCTGTGCCGTTTATCAGCTTGTCAAGCATATCATCAAGCGTTGTGGTAAGTCTCGAAGAAGCGCTGAACCATTTCTGATAGTTCATCATATCAACGCCCTCTTCGTCAAAGTCCGGCGCGGAAACCGAATCTCTCGCGTCAAGAAGCGCGTCGACCGTTATTACCGCCGCGTCATACCGGCTTGACTCATATCTTATCGTTTCCGCCAGGCGGTTTGAAATAAACGAAATATACTCGTAAACGCTTCCCGAAAAGTCGTGGGCCGTTCCGAACTTTATATCGTGGTTGTCAAACTGTGAGATAAGGTACAAAACGTTGCTGTTCTGAAGCGTGACCTCTCCCGTTTCCTCGTCTACGATCTCATCATAGCCGTATCCGTAGAGTCCCGTGCTCGGGTCAAAGTATCTGGTTTTTCCTATCATTGTCGGATCGCGGAGCCAGCTTTCCGAAACGCGGATATTTCCCGCCGTGATAAGCGCGCCCTCTTTGTCCGCGCTGAACATATTTCTCGAGGAATCCTCGTCGCCGCCGTTCGCGGTGTTGAATATGGTAGCTACCGTTCTCGCAAACTCGTTGATAGCGCTCTTAAAGTACGCTATGCCGTGGTAGCCGTTCTGACGTCCGGTGGCATAAACGCCGTTTCCGTTGAGCATATCCACATAGCCCTTAAGCGCGCCCGACTCAAGATTAAGCTCCTCGCCGCTTTCAAAGAACAAGATCGCCGTTCCGTGGGTCTCATAGTCCTTCATCATTATGTGGTTTGTCTTGCCCTTTGGGCCGTTGAGTATCTCCACACCGCCCATGCTTACGGAAAAGGTTCCGTTTGCATGCTGCTTTACTTCTATGTTTCCGTATGTGGCAAGCTCGTCTATGTAGAGGTTCATCTCGTCGTAAAGCTCGTTGGGTCCGTACTCGTCGTTATAATGAAGCTTTTCCTTCTCGATCTTGTCGTTGAGCTTTCTCATTTCCTCGAGCATCTCGTTGATATGCAGAACGGTATCCTTCAGCTCGCCCGAGTATGTATTCTCGACCTGCTTTATCTCGTTTGAATAGGTGTTGAGCAGTTTGCAGAGATTTGTCGCGTTATTTACGCACAGCGTCGCTATTTCGGTGCTATCGGGCTTTTCCATTGAGTAAGCCTGAAGCGCGTTGAAGAACTGCTGTGTAAAATACTGCAGACCGTCTGTCTCAAAGTCGTCGAGTATGTCCTCGATGTCGGAAAGTATCTTGGTCATCTTTTCCGTTTCGGACTCGGTAGCAACGTTCGCGCGGTATCTCTTGTCGATGTAGATGTCGCGTATCTGGCTTACTCCGTAGGAGTTTACGCCCTGACCCGCTATCGAGAGCGTCTGGCTCGGGCTGTTCCAGCCGAGATTGGGAAATCCCGAAATATACATCGAGTAGAGGTCTACTCGCTGTCTGGTATAACCCGGCGTGTTTATGTTTGAAATGTTGTTGCCGACGATATCGATACACTTCTGTGCCATTTGAAGAGTGCGCTTCTGTGCTTCAAAACCCAAGAAAGTAGGACGCATATTTCCACCTCGTATTAATTATTTAGACCTGTCGGATCGTTTTGGACGGCGAGGATTTTCCCCCCGCTACCTTGGAAGCGTTTTTGTTGTATGTCTCGGGACGCTCTAAAAATCCCGCGCGCTCTACAAACTCACGCTCGTTGTCGAGCTTTCTTTTTACAAGCTCGGTCGTTTCATCGTTTATCTGCTTTATGTTGTTTACAAGCTCTCTGAGCTGATTCGCGAGCATCGTCATCTTCGGCTTGTACTCTTCGGGAGCCTCCGCCGAAAGCTCGCTAAGACTTTTTCCGCCGATGCCGAGCCCCTCGAAAAGCGCTAACCTTTTCTCCTCGAGAGAACGGCTTTTCATGACATAAGCCTGCTCGTCGTTGAGAGAATCCGTAAGCCAATCGAGATCGTCCGCGAGAATTTTAGTGTGCTTTTTCATGAGAAACACCGTAAGCTCGCGGTAAAAATCGGTGTTTATCTCAAGGCACTTGATAACAGCCTTTGCTGTAGTGGAATTCATATTTTCACCCCATAAGAATCAAAGCCGCAAGCTCGCTCGCCGCGCTGCTGCTGTTGTTGTTTTCAGCCTCAGCCGCCGCCTCGACAAGCTCCGCGGGCGTTGCGTCCGCCTTTATTTCCGCGGCTATCTGCGCCTTGGCTGTGGCGATGGCGCTTTCAAAGCCGAACAAGATCTTGTCGGTGTTTGTCACGGCAGACTTTGCAGTCGGCTTTTTCGGCGCGGAAGTTTTATTTGCGGCGTAGGTTGAAATAATTCCGTTCACCCTTTTGATCTCCATAAATGCCGACCTCCTTATCTGAATTATTACGCATCTGATTTATTATGCATCTGATTTACCGGTGCGTTTCGCGGATATCCGCGAAAGGGTACAGAATACCCTCAATTTATATATCGTCACAAATGTTCAGAACTTTAGCCTTTTACGACATTTTTTTAAAAAAATATCCGCGCAGGGCGAGCCGCACGATGTTTTGCGTCGTGCGATCCCCAATACCGCGGATATCAGATCGTCAATTAAAGAGCAAAATATGTTCCGTAATCTCCTATGTAATCGTTTGAGCCGGGCATCTTCCTGCTCGACTGAATGCCGAAATAATCGCCGGTCGAAATCATACCAAGATCGGTTACAAGGAGATTTGCCTGCTTATAAGCCTCAAAACCGCCGGCGCCCGTGTCGACGTCGCCGTTTTCATAGCGCGGGAGCTGATAGTCGCCGTAACCCGCGAAAACCACCTTGAGAAGGTTACTGCCGAGATTGGTGCTCTGCTGTAAGGTGGTATCATACTCGATAAGCGCGTAATAGCTGCCGTCCGCGGCCTGAAAAGCCGTCTGAAGCTCGGGCGTTATCTTATCAAGAAAAGCCTTGCCGTTGCCCGAAGCGATCTCGTTCGGGTTTGTGCTTCTGTGCTCCTGCGTAAGAACATAAGCCATAGCCACGGCGGGGCTGTTATCCGAGCACGCGTCAATGGATACTATCTTGCCGTTGAGATACTCGGCGTAAATGAAAACATATTTCCGGATAGGTCTGTTTCCGCCGAAGTTTCTGTCATAGCACATGATAAAGGTGCCGTCGGTGTCGCTCGGGCTTTTTCCGGTTATGTCGATCTCCTGCTTGGCGTATTTTGAAAACACATGCTGAATGGCGACATAGAAATCCTTCGCGCCGTTTGCCACGCGTATTTTATTCGACTCTCTCGACGACAGAGTGGGTATTATCATAGCCGTAAGCACGGCGATTATGGCGATAACTACCACAAGCTCTACCATCGTAAAACCTTTTTTGCGTCTGAATCTCATAATTATCCCTCCTGCCGGGTTCTTGTTTTTGTGTAATCTGTAATCGGCTGAATTATCTTAAATATCACAAAAACAAGAAATCAGCCGTTTAAAATCTGCGGGGAAGTTCCGATAACGGTCCCGTCTGCCGCTATGCCGTTTGTGCCCGTCCAATAGTCTGTTCGCGAGAAATCGGCGAACTCGGGCATATCCTGCGTCGACTCATTTACGTTTACGCAGTACGCCAGCGCCGCGATAGCGCCGTTATGTAAATAGCCTATCGCCACAAGCTCGTGATAGCCGAGGTTATGTATCAGGTGGTCGTTAAGCGAGTCTATAAGCTCCTGTTCGTTCTCGCTCTTCGGCCAGAAGGTGTCCGAAAACTCTATGTCGTAGATGCCTCTGTCGGCTGTTATGGTTATGTACGGATCGTTGTTGATATTCTGGGTCTTGTTTATGGTATGCCCCTTTGCGTCCATCATAGTAAGCCAGATGTTGACTGACTTTCTTATATCGGTCGCTGAGGTATTTGCCGAGGCGACATTTGCGCTTCTGACAGCGCCGACAATAACGGGAATAAGTATCCCCGCCAATACGCCGATTATGGCTATTACCACAACAAGCTCTATAAGCGTAAACGCCTTTTTGCTTTTTAAATAAGCGAGTCTTTTCATATAACGCCCACCACTCAACCTGTCCGAAATACGCAATATCCCTCGGCGGAAAACCGCCGAGGAATTTTGTGTTTAGTTTTGCTTAGTACTACTGACCGTTAATATCAGGTACCAGCTGCTGCTGCGCCCATACCGATCTTGGGAGAAGTACCGATGATAGCGCTGCCGGTAGCTACGCCAGCCTTGTTAGCCCAAGAAGAGATCTCCTTAACCTGGCCAGCAACGAGAACGTTTGCGATATCGGAAGAAACGCTCAGAACGCCTGCGCCGGACTCATCGCCCTGCTCAACAGCCGCGCCTACGCAAGCGCCGTTAGCAAAGTAGATTACAGCATAACCGCTTGTGAAGTCACGAAGGGTGTCGCCGAGGTAAAGAGCAAGATCCATATCAGTGTTGGTTCCGTTGCTGAAGGTGTACTTAGCGGGGGTAGCGTTACCGAACGAGAGAGGATTGGATCCGCTTAAAGTCCATGTTGCGCTCGAGATGCTGAACTCGAGAGCGGTAACAGTACCGTCATCAGCGGTGCCCTTGAGACCCTGCTTAGCTGTATCAGCCTTTGTGCAGAAAGTCTGGGTGTTGGAGTAGATCTGCTTAGCAAGAGTGTCAGCAGAAGTAATGTTCGCGTCCTGAACAACGCCGATCATTACAGGAATAAGAATTGCAGCAAGAACGCCGATGATAGCGATTACTACAACGAGCTCTACGAGAGTAAAGCCCTTTTTGGCCTTGAGAGCCTGAAGCTTCTTTATCATAGTAAAGACCTCCTATTATAAAAGATTTTTTATGTATAACCCCGGCGGGGCTATATCCGTGTGAAAACGTTTACAAAAGCTGTTGGTTTTTTACTGTATTTGCTTTTGTAATTCATATTATACATTATCCCTCGGGAAATTGCAAGTGTTTTTTTGAAAAAAATCGCTCAGAAAGCCATTTTCGTGAATTATACGTTAATTCGGTTGATAACTTTTGTGCGTTTCGACGGAATGAATGTTGATAATGTTGAAAAACATTGTTGAAAAATACGAGTTAAACGCCCATATCGAGATAACGCTTATACTCGTTTACATCCTGACAGCGTCCTCTTGCTACCGAGTCCTCTATCTTTCCCGAGCGTACAAGGCGCGCGAGGTCCTGGTCGAGCGTAAACATTCCCTGTTTCTTACCCGTTGCTATTGCCGTAGGTATCTGGAATATCTTGCCCTCGCGTATCATCGCGCGTACAGCGTCGGTCGCCGCGAGTATCTCAAGCGCCGCGCAGCGTCCCTTTCCGTCGGCGGTAGGCACAAGCGTCTGGGAGACAACTCCCACAATGGCGTTTGCGAGCTGTGAGCGTATCTGACCCTGAGAGTGAGGCGGGTAAACGTCGATTATACGGTCGATGGTCTCAGCCGCGCCCGTCGTATGAAGCGTCGACAGAACGAGGTGTCCTGTTTCCGCCGCTTCTACCGCCGCGCTTATCGTCTCAAAGTCACGCATTTCTCCAATGAGTATAACGTCGGGGTCTTCACGCAGCGCCGCGCGGAGCGACATCGCGAAGCTCTCAACGTCCTGTCCTATCTCGCGCTGGTTTACCATGCACTGCTTGTGCTCGTGGATATACTCTATCGGGTCTTCTACCGTTATGATATGGCAGTTTTTACGGAGATTTACATGGTCTATCATCGCCGCGAGGGTGGTGGATTTACCCGAGCCGGTAGGGCCTGTTACAAGCACAAGACCTCTCGGAGACAGCGCAAATTCGCCGAGGATAGCCGGCAGATTTAAATCCGCGAGCGTGGGGATATCGTCTCTCAGCAGACGTATGGCTACCGCGTGATAGCCGCGCTGTCTGTACACGTTTACTCTGTGTCTGAACTTCGACGCCGAAACGTACGAAAAGTCCGTGTCGAGTCCCTTTGAGATAGAAGCCTTCTGCTTGGGCTTGGTTATCTGGTTTATAACGCTTACTATCATATCCTCGGTGCATTCTTCATACCCAGAGAGCTTTCTGATAGAGCCGTGAAGACGAACTATCGGAGGAAGTCCTTTCGTAAAATGAAGGTCCGAGCAGCCTAAATCCCTCGCCTCGTCAAGTATTCTGTTAATGTCAAGCACACTGTTATCCATGCTTTTTCCTCCTGTTCGTTATTATACGGTATAGGTTGCCTTTACAAGCTCGTCCATAGAGGTCTTGCCTGCTAAAACCATCTGTGAAACGTTGTCTCTCAGAAGAAGCGTTCCGTTTTTCGTAGCCGCCGCGCCGATCTCCTCTGCGGTAGCTCCCGCGGAGATAAGCTCCTTTATGTCGGGGGTTGTTACGATTATCTCGTGGATAGCGGTTCTTCCCATATATCCGGTGTTGTGACACGTCCTGCAGCCTCCGACGTGCGGTCTGCAAATTGTGACCGGCTCTTTCTTGTTCATCAGCTTAAGCTCGTCGGGGTCGCTGAGGGTGAATTTCTCCTTGCAGTCGTTGCACAACAGCTTTACAAGTCGCTGTGCGATTATTCCTACCAGCGAACTTGCAACCATGTACGGCGCAACTCCCATATCCACCAGACGGACGATAGTAGACGCCGCGTCGTTTGTATGCAATGTGGATAAAACGAAGTGTCCCGTGATAGCCGCTCTTATGGCGATATCGGCGGTCTCGCCGTCACGGATCTCTCCGACCATTATTATGTCGGGGTCCTGACGGAGTATCGAACGCAGAGCCGCCGCGAAGGTCATTCCCGCTTTTGCGTTTATCTGACACTGGTTTACGCCGTCTATCTTCTTTTCGACAGGATCCTCGACCGTTACGATGTTTACGTTAGGCTGAGAAAGCTCGCCGAGCGTCGCGTAAAGGGTCGTGGATTTACCCGAACCCGTAGGACCCGTAACCAGCATAACGCCGTTGGGGCATCTGATTATCTGCTTGAACATCTGGTAGTTATAGTCCGTCATGCCGAGGTCGGTTATCTTTCTCGTTTTCTCATCGGCAGTGGACAACAGACGTATAACGCACTTTTCGCCGTATACGCAGGGAATGGTCGAGATACGGACGTCGAGGTTTACTCCGTCGATTCGCGTTCCGTAACGTCCGTCAAGCGGTATACGTTTTTCGGCGATGTTCATTCCGCCGAGAATTTTTATACGCGTTATTACCGAGTTGTGAAGCGCGGGCGGGATCCTCATCTGCTGTTCTACAAGCTCGCCGTCTATTCTGAAGCGGACTCTTGTTCTGTCCTTGAACGCCTCGATATGGATATCCGACGTGTTTGTTCTAAACGCGCTTTCTATCATCATGTTTACGAGCTTAACGATAGGCGCGTTGTCGATTCTTCCGTCGGACTCCGCTTTCGCGAGATTTTCAGCGAGGTCCTCGTCGGACATATTCTCGCTTTCAAGCTCGCTCATCGTGCTGTCGAGAGCCTGCGTCGAGTAGTACTTCGTGATAGCGTACTCTATCTGCGCGCGCGTGGAAATTCTCGCGACAACGTCCATGCCCGTCTGTATCCTCAGGTCGTCAAGAACCATAAAGTTTACAGGGTCGTCGGTCGCGACATACAGGCGGTTGTTCTGGAACTGATACGCGAAAACGTTGTGATCCTTCGCCATATCCTCGGAAATTTTATTTACCGCGTCCTTGTTTATCTGTATGGTCGTAAGGTCTACATACTGAACGTGCAGACTTTCGGCAAGCGCCTTCGCGAGGTCTACGTCCTTTACATAGCCAAGCTCTACGATGATAGTACCGAGTCTTTTTCCGTTTCCTTTTTCCTTCTGGTACTTAACGGCGGCTTCGATCTTATCCGGAGTTACAAGATTTTTTTCTACAAGCAGGTCTCCTATACGGACACTTCTCATGGGTGGCATAAATATTTCCCCTTTCATTATTATTTAATATAATAATCGCAGACTAAGGAGCGCGTGATATAGAAGCGCCGCACGATTCGGGCGTCTGCCTTTGGTAAAGCTTCGCATCTGAAACGAATTTCCAAAGGACGGAAGCCGTTTGCAAGCGGCTCGCCTTAACTGCGTTGATTTTCGGTTTTATTTCTCCCGGTGTTTAAAATCATCTTGAAAATGCCGAAGTTTTATGATACAATATAATAAATGATTTTTCAAGGAGGTTCTGACAATGCCTGTTGTATTCAACATTGTATACGCCGTGCTTGCGTTTATTCTGGGTTCTGTCATCGGAAGCTTTTTAAACGTCGTTATACTTCGCACTCCCGAAAAACAGTCCATAATCACCGAGCCGTCGCACTGTTTTTCCTGCGGACACCAGCTCGCGTGGTATGATATGTTTCCTATCTTCAGCTACATATTTCTCCGCGGACGCTGCCGCTACTGCGGCGAGAGCTTTTCTCCGCGCTATATGATAGTAGAACTGATAACCGCCGTTTTCTACTGCTTATCCTATCTTATGTTCGCGGTTTTTCAGCCGGCCGACTGGTGGAAAATAGCGTTTTCCGCGGTTCTGTTCCCTGTTCTTATCGTACTGTCGATGATAGATATCGACAGATTTGAGATCCCGTATTGGTGCAGCGGCGTAATGGCTGTCCTCGGGATAGCTTCTATCTTTGTTTTCCCGAATGAGGCTGTGTGGTACGAGCGCCTCATCTGCATGGGCGTGATCCTTATCTTATTTGCCGTGCTGGTCCTTATAGGAGGAATGGGCGGCGGCGACCTTCAGCTGATGCTCGGAGCGTCGCTGCTGCTTGGTGCTAAAGTTTTCGCGGGACTGCTTGTCGGTATTCTGTGCGGAGCAGTTTATGGGCTTATCAAAAAGCACCATGACCACAAGGCTGAAAGAGAGATCGTCGGCAAACTTCAGGTCCTTGTCGAAGAGTGGTATGAAAACCAGCTTTACAACGGCGTCGGTTTTGTAACGGACGGAATGTCCGATATTATTGTCGGCAGTATAAGCGACGGAAATCCCGATATAGAGTGGGAGTTCCTCGACGAAAAGGTCTGGGTGGGACTGCCGGACAAATCCGAGCTGAGCCGTATGCTCCGTGAAAACGTCACCGACGAGCGTGAAGGCGGATTTAAAATTTTCATAAACGGCGACAAGATCAAAAAGGTGAAATATTCTCGCCGCATGGTCTTCGGACCGTTCCTGGCGGTAGGTATCGCCGTTTCGTGGCTTGTTGGCAAATTTATAGTCGGTTGGTACACAAGCCTGCTTTAAGTCAGCGCGCGGTCTTTTCGCGGTGTTGACTTCGGTTTGGCCGTAAAAATCTGACAAACATTCGGGGCGAGCGTTCGCCCCGAATTTGTCTGTCATGCTGTCATGAGAGATATTTTCTCGCTACATAGAAGATATAAGTGTCAGGGTGCTCTGACGAACCGCCCTTGCTCTTGATCTTAAGATAGTCGGTTACTTTGGACGATTCCACGTACATAAGGTTCAAAAGCTGAATATATCCGTCGCCTATCATCGCCTCATTCCCGTCCGTCATTAAGTCGTTGTTGTAGACGTTGAGAGTTATTTTGATAGTAGGCGCTCCGGAAACCGGTTCAATGATAACTTTCGGGAAAAGCCCTTCATAGAAGCACTCGTCGAACACCTTGTTGGGGGCGGAAATATCAACGTGATTTCCGCTGCCCGGCGTGACCTTCCAGAGGTTGAGCATGTACTTCTGCTCGTTGGTTCTTTCGTCGTCCATCCAGTTTATCCCGATACATCTTATCTCATAGGACGGATCGGTGAGATAGCCCTCCAGAGCAGTCAGATTTGGGTCGGTCAAAACATCCGCTTTGTTGTCCACGTCGGTGAATATCGAGATGTATTTCGCAACCTTTACGCTTCTGTCTATGTACGACTCGATCGTCTCAGCGAGAATATTCGCGCGGATATCCGTCTGCGTATCGTTTGAAGCCTGAAGAATAGGACTTACAAAGGCTGTCATGGCAACCAGCAGAATACCAAGAAGACCCACCGAGATAACTACCTCTATCAGGGTAAAGCCCCCATTGTTGCGCTTTGAAAAAAGCCTTTTGAAATAATTCATTAGCTCACCTCCGCGCTCTTATTTCGGGTATGCGCCGTAAATGTTCGAGCCTGTATTAACTTCATCGGTAAGATCGGCGTTGGGTCTGTAAATATATCCGCTGCCGTTGGGTGTGCCGTTGGATCCGAAGGAGGCAGCCGTAATTTGGGGGTCCTCTTTAAACACGATAGCTACTCTTGTATGAGAGTCGGGATCGTCCCTGAACTGAACGCCGTTTCCTGTGTAGGGAGCGTTGGGATCGCGGGGTTCAACATAAGGCACCAGATGCGGGTTACAAGGATCCCAGTCCGATGTTTTGTTGGGGCAATTGCTCCAGCCGTCCCACGAGTTAGCGTACATTGTGCCGCACTGAGAGCAGACATATGTAGTGGGCTGATCCGAGCCGCCGCCCGCGCCTGACGTAAACGGAGAGCCGATTCTTATGCCGAATGTTCCTGCCAGGGAAACCATATACTTCTGGCCGCCCGTCGAGGAGCCTACGCCCGTGCTTACCTCTGTATAGCCCGTTACATTGCCCGCCGTTACGCCCGTGTCGGCGTAATACGCCTTAACGATATCCACGGTAGAATTGCTTGTGCCGTTTTTATAGAAATACAGTCTGTACATCGAATAGGGAATGTCGTCCCAGTTCATGTAGCGCCCGTCAGCGCTGAGGTCGAAGTAGTAAACGTAATTTCCGTCAGCGTCCTGTCCGAGATTTATTACCTCGTTTACGGCAATGTACTCAAAACCCTTTGTTCCGGAAATTCTCAGATTAACTCTTTCCGCCTGAGAGCCGGTATTGTTGCCGCCTCCGCCGGCTCCGCCTTCGCCGCCGGCTCCGCCGTCACCAGAGCCCTCTTTGACCTCGGATACAAAGTACGCCAGACCGTCTACAGAGCCGTCGTCGTTGGTGCCGAACATCTGGTATGAAACATCAAACACAGTGTCCGCGCCCGAGCCGGTAAACGTAATGCTTATGTCTCCGTCGGGGGTATTATACGATTTTTTAGGTTTTGTAACGAGGTATTCTTCCTGCTCGTCTACCGACCTTGCAAACTCGTTGTTAGATATGCGCTGGAGGGAGATCATATTCAGGATCTGGACTATCATTGTGGACATTATCGCGAACACCGCGAATGCCACAACGATCTCCACAAGCGTAAAGCCGCTTCTCTTTGACATTAATCTTTTGATCATAATTAAGCGCCTCCTTTGCTTAGTGGGATATAAGCTCGATCTTCCAGGACTTGTTGCCCGAAATCGCGCTGCCGAAGCTGTCCTTACCCATCAGCTCCATGGGGTTCTTTTCCGGCTTACACATAAGGAATGTCTGCGCTGAGAAGAACACATAATCCGAAACCGTCATTCCGCCCATAAACTTTACCGAGTCGTTACCTGTGTCTCCGCCCGCCGCGAAGAATGTCACATACGGCGCGTAAACATAACCTATCATTGTGTTTTTGGTAACGTCGGAGCCGTCGGGCTTGTGGCCGAAGCGGATGTCCGCGCTCTCCTCGCTGGAGATGAGGTAGATGTTGGTGGTCGGATATATCGGGTTGCCGCTCGTATCTACGTTAAGCTTGCCGCTGTAGCTGCCGAAAGCTCCGTTAAGAGCGTTTTTGTCCACATGCTGGACGCAGATGTTATAATTTCCGTGTTCGTCCTCTACAAGCAGGTATTCGCAGGTAGGACAGTATTTTTCCTTGTATCCGTGTTCGGAGCATTCAACGGTTACCTTGGGTTCATTACAGATAACGCCGCCGACCTTCGATCTTGTACACAGCTCAACATTAGGCAAATAGCTGCTCGCGCTGACGCAGATGTGACCGTTACTGTAAGGCAATCCGCAGCCCGTGCAGACAGCGCTGTAATTACAGCTCGAGGTGTTTTTCAGGATGTAATTGTTAAGGATGTCCCATCTGAGCAGGTTTGTAGCGGGCTGAGAGTCGTCGGTGTTGGAAAGCTCCGAAGGAACCTTACCGCCGCACATTACCCACCAGTTGTAATGGCACATCATAGCGTAGTCCGTATCCTGATAGGTAACGCCCGCGGGAACATCGATAACTACCGTGCCGCGTCCCTTTACAAGTATTATCGGTCTTATCGAGTCGCCCTTTTCGCCCGACCACGAGAACAGAGTCTTGTTTCCGTTCGAGTCGGTTCTGTTCGGCTGAACACGAATGGTATAGGTGTTCGATTCGTCGTCACCCGTATCGATGATAATGTAGAAATATTTGTTGGCGTTTACAATTATATCGTCGATAACGCAGCCCGTTTTCCACTTCGCGTCCAGATCAGCGTCGTTTCCGTAGGGGTTGTTGGACGAGTTATACGCGTCCTTGTGAACGATATAAACAGGTTTAACGCCGTTTGAATCCGTTACGATAGTCTGGTGGTTGCCGCCCGAGCCAAGCTTAACCTCCGGGATAGCGTCTTCGTCGATTATCCACTTATAGTAGGGGTTTGTCTGTGTTCTCCTGTCCAGATCGCCTATCATCTCGTTTACGGTCATGACATTTGGATCAGATGCCGCTTTATCGTCCCAAGTACCCTGACTGCTTACCTTGTTGTTGTCGTCATATATCGTGCCGTTGCACCAGTAGTTGTTGCTGGGATTGCAGTAGGTGTGAATGTAGATATCGCCGTTTACATAGAACCTCGCGTTCTGGTTCTCCTCATAGATATGAAGGTCGCCGTTTACAAAAACGCTGTAGTTCTTGATATTCCTGTAAAGGAACATATCGCCGCCGACGTATATCTTACTGCCGTCGTTTGCTTCCATCGGGTTTCCGCCTTCGATGGTGAGCATATTTCTTACGGCAAATACTATCGGCTCGCTGTCGACCTTCCATGCTTTACCGTTCTTTACAACAACCGAGCCCGCGCAGTTTATGTCGCCGTTCAAAAACAGCTCGCTTCCGCTGTACGCGCCGAAGTATGTTATCTCGTTATCGAAGTATACGTCGGACTTAAAACGTCCCATGTCGAGATAAACGTCGTTGGGGACATATCCCGTCGCCGCAAACGTCGGCGAAACGCTCGGATTCGGCTTGACGCCGTCGCCGTCGGGAGGTACGACTATTCTCGACTGAGAGTGTACCGTCTCCGAAATTCCGTTTACGGTCGAGGTAATGATGATATCGAAAATGTGCTCCGTTCCCGCGGCGCCGAGATTGTTGATCTCAAGCTTTACGACAGTTATCGTAAACTCTCCGCCAAGCTCGCTGAACTCGCCAGAATCGATCGTAGCCGTAATTTCCTCGTTTACGCCCATATTGACGATCTTTTTGCCGAGATTGCTCATAGAATCGTTTACTATCATCTGGTAGAGCGAAAGCGACGTCTGGTACGACTGTTTCTGGTTGAATATCGCGTACGTTGTCGAGCGTGACGCCAGAACCGTAAAATACATGGCCATGCAAGTAATCATCAGTGCCGTAAGAGTGCTGATGACCATAAACAACGCGCTTCCGCGGTTGCTTATGTATTTTCTGAAAGTATGCATATATCCTCCTTCTTTCTAAAATAAGGTCTGAAACGCTGTGTTTAACTCCAACAATGTACTATCAAGCCGCGTCTGAATCTGTATCCGAAACTATTCCGTCCTGAGCGTCAAGCTGAGGAGCGGGATCCTGCATACGCTCGATGCTGTAGAACGTGAGAGTGATCTCCAATGTCTTATAGGTATCTTGAATGGTAGTTTCCTTTTCCTCTTCCTCTGCCATTCTTTCATCAAGGTCGAAAGGCTCGTGCGCGAATTCTTTCTCCTCTCCCGCGTCAAGAGCCGCCTTACCTGCGGCTTCAGCTGCCGCTTCAAGAAGCTCTTCATACTTTTCGTACTTTGCGGTAACATCGTTATAATTTACCTTGTACTCGCTTGTGATCATAACGGCTTTTCTCGTCGAAACACCGTTTTCGTCCTTGCAATAGTTGTTTATTTCATCAGCGAACTTCATCAGCTCTTCATGATTTTCAGCCTTTACCGTAAACTTAACGGTGCTCGCGCCGATAGTCTGAGAGCTTCCAAGCGCGTTCTGAAGAGCGGAAAGCCGTTCTAAACGCTTTGTTATAGCCTCATCTACCTTCGCGCCCTGAGTTGCGTTTGTTTTAAGGCTGTATATAACTTCCCTTTCAGTAGGGAAATTGGGGTTAAGAGTGGCTGTTCCGGGATCGGAAACGGTCATGCCGGTCACGAGTATGTTTGCCTTGGACTGAAGTATGATATTTCTTGCCTCGTTTTCCGCTTCATAAGATCTCATTTCGGGGAAGAACATATCCGCGATGTGCTCTCCGTCTTCATACTCGTTTAGGATCTGCGTCTTAAGCGTGGGTCTGGTCGCCGCTTTCGCGACTGCCGCGTCATACTCTGACTGTTTGTTTACGAGGTTCTTCATAGTAACCTCTATTTCCTGTGCCGCGGGTACTATAAATACAAATACGCCAACAGCAATAATAACCACTACGAGGATGATAAGTACTCCGATACGTTCTTGTTTACTGAGCTTCATTTCAGTTCACTCCTTCCTGATTTTCAGCGTTTTCAGCGTTTTCTTCGCCGTTATTGTCGCCGTATGTAGCATTTGCTTCATCGCTGCCCATCTGAAGCGACATTATGATCTTGAACGAGAAAACCGTGTCGAACGTTACTTCGCCGTCGCTGTGGAGATACGCGAAATCAGTCATTTCTGTATCGTTATCTTTAACAAAGCCGACATAGGTCACATTTATAAAGTAAGGCTCGTCATACTTATTTAATACCTTTTCGGTGAGATACTGGGCGTATCTTGAAGGAATGGTCGACGGATCGCCGTTTGAGCGTCCCCTGAAATCTACCATTACGGTATAACCGAGTATCGAAATGGTCTCGATATCAAGCTCCTCGCCCTCTTCAAGAAGCGGGTCATCCTTACTGTCAAGGGGTAAACGAACCTTATCCAAAACAAAGCTCTGAACCTTGGGCTGATAGTTGAATAGCATAGCCGTGCGGCTTACGGTGTTGTTGTAATCCTGGAAGCCCGCCAGCATTGCGTTTCTCTCATCAACTATCCTGAGGTCGTTTTGCATAGTGTCGGAGTTTATCTCAGCCTGAAGATCGTCTATCTGCGACTGGTAATTGTTATTTATAACGTTAAGCACCAGAACCGCGCCTGCCACAAGCGCTACCGAGCCGATAACGACTCCCGCGAGAGAGAGCAGGAATGTGTTTCCCGCCGCCGAGCTCTTCGCCGAGGTAGCCTCGAGAAGGTTGATGAATTCCTTATCCTTATTTATGCGGCAGAGAGCGCCGATAGCGTTTACAAACTTCGGGAAGTCGAAAGCCGTGGAAGTCGAAACCATCGAAGGCATCGAGAAAGTGGTGTTTCTTACGTTATCAAACTGCGCTACCGCGTTGTTTATCTCGCTGAAGCTGTCCCACTCACCGTACAGCATTATTTCCTGAAGGGGTCTGGTGTCGTTGTTGCGGCTGTCCTTCGAGCGCGTCTTGATAAACTGTATCATTCTGTACAGGTTATCGTAAAGCGCTCTCGAAACATAGTCCGGCGCGTTGTCATAATCCGCGGGGTCGATGTTGAAGAAACGCGAGAACGCGATCTGCTTGTTTTCGTACAGGTTCATGCTGAGGAAGTGCTTGTCAACCTGAACCGCGAGCAGCGGCATTCTCTCATCCATCTTGGGAGTGCTCAGAACAAGTCTTGTCGCGGAGTTGTTTGCGACATAAACGCCCTTGAGCTGAAGACCGACGTGCGAGAACAGTCTTACATATCCGTCAACGAGACGCTGAGGACAAGCCGCCGCGATAACGCTGAGCATCTTGTTCTTTTCCTCGTCCTCAAACTCACCCGCTATGGTAAATGATATGTTGTAATCGTTGGTGATGTTCATGTTTGCCTGGATCATCGCCTCGATTATAGCGGGGTTTTTCATGTTCTTGGGCTTTGCGACCGCCATTTCCTTGTACACTATGGAGCTGGAAGTGATCGATACGATCGCCTCTTTCTCCTTTATGTTCTTGGATTTAAGCAGCTCGCTGAGAGCCGCCGCGACCATGGGTACCTCGGAAATGTAACCGTTTTGTACATAGCCCTCAGACAGATCGCTTATCTCCGCGTCCTGAATTCTTATCTTGGCACCGCTCTGAACGCCTCGTATAAGCTTTATCTGACTGTCGGTAATTTCAAAAGAAAGCATATATTCACCTCATATTTTTTATTTGTTTTTGATAGTCGGTTTTTACTGATTTCCTGCGCTGAGCATTCCACCGTAGAGCAGCGGGAACATTCCTGCAAGGAACAGACCTATCGCGATACCCATTATGATGATCATAAGCGGTTCCATAAGGCTTACGAGCTTTGTAACCGCCGCGTCAGCTTCTTCATCGTAATAGTCCGCGGCCTTGGTAAGGATGGTATCGAGAGTACCCGACTCCTCGCCGACAAAGATTATCGAGGTAAACATGCCCTCGAAAACGCCCGTTTTCTCAATCGCCTTTGACATGCTCTCACCGAGCTTTATGTCGCTGACGACTTCTTCAAATCTCTTCTGAACGTAGCTGTTGTTTACGGCGGCGATCGATTTCTCAATACACTCTACCATCTGAAGACCCGCGCCGTAAAGGTCAGCCATGTTTCTCGCGAAACGTCCGGTATACATCGTTGCGACAAGCTTTCCGACCTTGGGCAGCTTAAGCAGCATTTCGTCCATTTTAAGCCTCGTGGCGGGAGTTCGCAGAAGAATAAATATCAGCACAACGATTCCCACGCCGACGATTATGTACATATACCACTGGTTGATAAGCGAATCGGAAAACGCAAGAAGAGCTATAGTAAGCGCCGAATAGTCGTCGGGGTTTCCGAGACTGGAGAACATCGGCAGAACCTGAGTAAACAGGAGTATGATGACCGCGAGCAGCAATACCAGAAGAACTATCGGGTAAACCATCGCGGACTTCGCCTTGTTCGCGGTCTTGTTAGCGTTTGCGAAGTGGTCCGACAGTCTCGTCAGCATCTGATCGAGAGTACCCGACGCCTCGCCCGCAGCCACAAGGCTTACGAACATCTCGGGGAAAACGCCCGGCTTCATTTTCAGAACGTCCGAAAACGAGGTTCCCTTTTGTACCTCCTCGTAGATCTCGAGGAGGACCGCCTTGGCCTTTTTGTTTTCCTGCTGGTCCTGAAGAATAAACAGCGCCCTGACAAGCGACAAACCCGCCGACGTCATGGAAGCAAGCTGTCTCGAGATAAACGAAACTTCCTTGGTTTTAAATTTGTACTTGACCTCAACGCTACCCATACCAAGGTCGCGGTAGCTCGTCATATACAGGTTTCGTTCTCTTAGCTTTGACTGCAGCTCCTTAAAATCCTCAGCCATCTCCTGACCCCTGAACGTCTTACCTCCGGCGTCCGTGGCTACATACGAGAATTTTTTCACCTGAAAACCTCCGTTTCCTGTCCGAAGCGCCGCTTCGGGCGTTTAATTCAAAGCGAAATCGCACATCTTTAAAGCCTTTTTTGCAAAAGGACGCAATATGCCCATAACCGCTTATTTGTTCTATCATTATAACACAATTTTTCTCTTTTTTCAAGCACCGCCAAGACATTTACCCCTCAAAAAGCTAAAAATAACCGTAGAATTTAACAGACGCTTTATGTGCAAAATCACAACAGTAAAAAAAATCCGCTGTCATTTTCGTTAAATAACACAAGAAGTTTTTGATTAATTGTTGAATTTTAGTAATTACATCTTGATTTTTCCGAAAAATGTGGTATAATTTACATGGGTGTATCTTCTCTGTGCAGAAGCACCCTTGAAGGAGGACGACCGAAATGATTGACAAGACCCTGTTAAGAAACGATTTTGACGACGCTCTGCGCGGTCAGGAGCGCAGCGGCGAGCATTATTCGCCCGTACAGATCCACCGCGCTCTCGGAAACGCCATAATGCGTCAGGCTGTGCCGATGATGAATTACAGCCGTCCCGCGGGCAGAGGCGCAAGCTATCTCTCGGCGGAGTTTCTCGTAGGACGCGCTATCTACAATAACATTCTGTGCCTCGGGCTGAGCGATTTTGTAAAAGACCTGCTTAAAGAAGCCGGCGAAGGTCTGGCGGGCCTTGAGGAGATAGAGGACGCGGCCCTCGGAAACGGGGGACTCGGCAGACTTGCGGCGTGCTTTCTCGACAGCGCCGCGACCCTAAAGCTTCCGCTTACGGGCTATGGGATACGCTATAAATACGGACTTTTCAAGCAGAAGATAGAAAACGGCTTTCAGAAGGAATACGCCGACGACTGGACAAGATTCGGCGACCCGTGGAGCAGGCGCGTTGAAAACGACGCTGTTGTAATACATTTTTCAACCGGCGACGTAAAGGCTGTTCCCTATGATATGCCTATCTTCGGATATAAAAACGACTATGCCTGCACGCTTCGTCTGTGGCAGGCGGAGCCTCTCGGAACATTTGATTTTGAGGCGTTCAACCGTCAGGATTATTTCGAGGCGGCAAGAAACGAGATAGAAGCGGAAAACATTTCCCGCACGCTCTATCCCAACGACGACACCAGAAACGGAAAACTGCTGAGACTCAAGCAGGAATATTTCTTCAGCGCGGCTTCTATGGAAGACCTTATCAGAAAGCACCTTGCCGCGGGCAGACCGCTGCTGACCTTCGCGGATTTCAACTCCGTACAGCTAAACGACACCCACCCCGTTATCGCTATCCCCGAGCTTATCCGCAATCTTCTGGGACGCGGCTGTGAGTTTGAGGAAGCTCTCGATATCGCGAAGAATACCTTTAACTACACCAACCACACGATAATGGCGGAGGCTCTCGAAAAGTGGGGCAGCGACCTTATAGAAGAACTGCTCCCCGAAGTTTACTCCATTATCCTGCGCATAAACGAGGCGTTTATCTCCGATATGTACCGCAACAATGTTCCGCGCGCAAAGATCGAATCGATGCAGATGATATCGGGCGGAATGGTCCATATGGCGAGAATGGCTATCTACTGTTCTTCTCATGTAAACGGCGTCGCGAAGATACACACCGATATCCTCAAAAACGACGCGCTGAAGGACTGGTACGAGCTTTATCCCGAGCGTTTCCTCAACGAAACGAACGGCATAACCCCGCGCCGCTGGCTGGCTTTGTGCAATCCCAGACTGTCGGCGATGATAACCGAGCTGCTCGGAAACGAAAGCTGGATAACAGACCTCGACCAGCTCAAAAACCTGAGAAAATACGCGGACGATTCTTCAATGGTTCAGCGTTTCGCCGATATAAAGCACGAAAACAAATGCCTGCTCGCAAACTATCTCGCGAAGGCGGAGGGCGTGAGCGTTGATCCGAACAGTATGTTTGACATACAGATAAAGCGCCTGCACGAATACAAGCGCCAGCTTATGAACGCCTTCAGCATTCTGTATATCTACTTCGGAATAAAGGACGGAAGCATCTCAAACTTCGCTCCGACGACATTTATTTTCGGCGCGAAGGCGGCTCCCGGCTACGCGAGAGCAAAGGCGGTCATAAAGTTCATCAACGAGATAGCGACTCTGGTAAACAACGACAAGTCGATAAACGGCGCGCTCAAGGTAGTTTTCGTACAGAACTACAACGTTTCCTACGCGGAAAAGCTCGTTATCGCGGCGGACATCTCCGAGCAGATATCTACCGCGGGCACGGAGGCTTCGGGCACGGGCAACATGAAGTTTATGCTTAACGGAACAATGACCCTCGGCACCTATGACGGCGCGAACGTTGAGATAGCGGAAGAAGCGGGCGAGGAAAACAACTACATCTTCGGCGCGAGAGTTCCCGACTTAGAGCAGATAATGCCGAATTACGACCCGCGCAAGATATACTCCGAAAACACCCGCGTAGCGAGAGTACTGAACACGCTTATCGACGGAACGTTTTCCGACGGCGGAAGCGGAGCTTTCAGAGAGCTTTACTACTCGCTGCTTGACGGCGCTTCGTGGCACAAGCCCGACCACTATTATGTTCTCGGCGACCTCGAAAACTATGTGCAGGCAAAGCTCAAGGCAAACAGCGACTTCCACTTCAACCACCCCGAGTTTTCCAAAAAGTGCTTTATCAATATGACCTGCGCGGGCAAGTTCAGCTCCGACAGAACTATCGCGGGATACGCAAAGGATATCTGGAATATTTAAAATAACGCGGTCTTGGCGGATTGATTTATACCTGAAACACTGTTTTGGCGGAGTTTATTTAAATTTGAATTTCAAAATTATTTTTTAAACCCCCTTGACAATTAAAGGAAAACCTGTTATAATAATTCAGTTATCGCAAAAGCGAATAACCCCTTTCTCGTGTGAGAGCACGGGATCAAAATCCATAAGGAGGTGCAATATATGGCAAAGTTAAGCGAAAAGTATGAGGCGGTCGTTGTTTTCTCCGTAAAGACAAACGACGAGGAGCAGATAAAGGCGGTAGTAAACAAGTTCTCCGACCTTATCAAGGCTAACGGCACTCTTACAAACGTTGACGAATGGGGCAAGAAAAAGCTCGCTTACGAAATCAACTACGAGGACGAAGGCTATTATGTTCTCTACAATTTTGAAAGCAAGCCCGATTTCCCCGCTGAATTCGAGCGCGTCATCAATATCACCGACGGCGTTTTGCGCTCGCTCGTAGTCCTTGCTCACTGATTGAATACCCGGACGTGAAAGATGTTATGGAGGTGCTGTTATGAACAGAGTTATTATGATGGGCAGAATTGTAAACGACCCGGAACTTAAAACTACTCCGTCGGGCGTTTCGGTATGCAGATTCCGAATAGCTGTTGACAGAAACTTCCAGAAAAAGGGCGAGGAGAGAAAATCCGACTTCTTTAATGTTACGGCGTGGCGCGGTACTGCCGAGTTTATCACGAGATTTTTCGGCAAGGGCAGAATGATACTGATAGAGGGGGAACTTCAGACCTCTCAGTACACCGATAAAAACGGAAACCCTGCGACATGGTATGACATTATAGTCGACAACGCCTATTTCACGGGCGAAAAAGCGAACGCCGGAAACGGCGGGTATGGAGGATATGCCCCGGCAAACGGCCCGGGATACGGCGAGCCTCCGCCCGAGCGCAGCTCATATTCGTATTCCGAACCGCCAAGCGCGGCGCCCGCGCAGAGCGCTCCCGCTCCTGATTTTTCCGCCGCGGACAAGGACGACTATCCATTCTGAGAAAATTTAATTTAAAATCTACACACAGGAGGTAGAAAACAATGGCTGAAAGAAACGATAAGCCTATGCACGGCGCAAAGCGTCCCCACCGCAAGGTTTGCCAGTTCTGCGCTGACAGGACTGAGTTTATTGATTATAAGGATACCGGCAAGCTCCGCAAGTTTATGACAGAGCGCGCCAAGATACTCCCCAGCAGAGTTACGGGCTGCTGCGCGTATCACCAGAGAGAGCTTACCACGGCTATCAAGAGAGCAAGACAGCTCGCTCTTATTCCTTATGTAGCTGACTGATAAAAGCTGAACAAAACAAGAACAGGCTCGGTTTTCGAGCCTGTTTTTTTGTTGGATAAAACGGATTGACATTTTTTGCGGAATGTGGTACAATAAATCCAATAACTCTCTGAAAGGATGAACATAAATATGAAGAAATTATTTGCAGTATTAGCCATAGCAATAATGGTACTTTCTCTCAGTGGGTGTAACAGTTATCCCGCAATAAACGGCTTTGAATACGATGTCAGTCAGAAATATTACGGCTATGCAATCACCGGATATAACGGCAAGGATACAGATATAGAAATACCTTCGTCGCTGTTAGGAGTTAAGGTTGCCGAGATTGGTGACCGCGTGTTTCAGTTTATGAACAATATCAATAGCGTTACTGTTCCGGATGGCGTGATCCAAATAGGAGATTTTGCTTTTGGTGAGTGTGATAATCTTGAAAATGTAAAAATTCCGGATGGAGTAACTAAAATTGGCACAATGGCTTTTTTTGGGTGTAACGCCCTTAAAAACATAGACATTCCCGACAGCGTTACTGAATTTGGAGAAGACGCGTTTAGTCAATCGGGTCTTGAGAGCATAAAACTCCCCAAAGGAATAACCGAGGTCAGCAGTTCTTTGTTTATCTACTGTTCAAATCTCAAAAGCATAGATATCCCCAATGGAGTAACCAAAATCGGCGATGCGGCATTCAACTTTTGCGAAAGCCTTACAGATGTGACTATACCCGACAGTGTAACTTTCATTGGAAGCTCTTTTCATGAGTGCGAAAGTCTTACCGACATTACGCTTCCGGATAGTGTAACCGAAATCAGCGAAAACGCTTTTGATTGCAGCTACAACATTTCCGTTACCTACAAAGGCAAAACCTACGACTACGCCCACATAGGCGACTTATACAAAGCTATAAACGGAAATTAAAAAATGCAAAAAGTCTTTGAAAAGGGGTTCGGGGGAAAACTTTCTACAGAAAGTTTTCCCCCGAATTGTTTTTACTTCGCCATTATCTCGCATACTTTGTTTGAAAACTCCACGGGGTTTTCTATCGGCATTCCCTCGATAAGGAGCGCTTGGTTATAAAGCAAATCGGCGTAATCTCCCGCCTTGTCCTTGTCGTTCTCGTACAGCACTTTGAGCTTTTGGAATATCGCGTGGGCGGGGTTTATCTCGAGAATTTTCTCCGCCTTTGCGTTTTCGGCATTAGGCATAGCCGAAAGCACCTTCTCCATTTCGACCGACAGCATACCCTCGCTTGTGATGCAGACGGGGTGGTTTTTAAGCCTCTGCGAGAGCCGAACGGACTTTACCTTTCCGCCGAGCTTTTCGGTCATATAGTCGAACAGCGGCTTGTTGTCCTCCTGCTCCTTTTTTATCTCTTCCTTTTCCTCTTCGGTCTCGAGACCAAGGTCGTCTGCCGAGACTGACTTGAACTCCTTGCCCTTGTAATCGTGCATCATCTGCAGGCAGAACTCGTCCACGTTGTCCGTAAGATAAAGTATCTCAAAGCCCTTGTCGCGAACGCGTTCGGTCTGCGGAAGGCTTTCTATCCTCGAAACGCTCGAGCCGCTCGCAAAGTAGATGTACTTCTGCTCGTCAGCAGCTTCAGCGGTATTCTCCGCGGGATTTTCGGCTGCTGCTTCGGCTGAATTCTCAGCGTTTTCTTCTTCGGCTTTTACGCCCTTCATTCTCGAATAATACTCGGAAAGCGTTGTAGTTCCGCCGTTTGAGGTCTTGAACAACAGCAGGTCCTGAAGCTCGTCCTTGTTCATTCCATAGCTTTCGTAAATGCCGTATTTAAGCTGTATTCCAAACGCCTCGAAGAATTTTTCGTACTTCTCACGGTCGTTTTTCAGGCACTTTTTCAGCTCGTTCTTTATCGACTTCTCCACGCTCTTCGCGATTATTTTAAGCTGGCGGTCGTGCTGGAGCATTTCGCGGGAGATGTTCAGCGACAGGTCCTCGCTGTCCACAAGCCCCTTTACAAAGCTGAAGTAATCGGGAAGCAGGTCGGCGCATTTTTCCATTATCATTACGCCGCTTGAATACAATTGCAAGCCCTTTTCAAAGTTCTTCGAATAATAATCATAAGGCACCTTTTCGGGAATATACAAAAGCGCCGAATATGTCGCCGTACCCTCGGTTTTCGTGTGGATATGCAAAAGCGGGTCGGTGTAGTCGTAAAACTTGTCCTTGTAAAACTGATTGTACTCCTCGTCCTTAAGCTCGGATTTCGCCTTTTTCCATACAGGTATCTGAGAGTTTAAGGTCTCGGTGACGGTCTCTTTTTCGTACTCCGCGTCAACGCCGTCCTTGCCCGTGCCTTCTTTGAGCTTTTCGTGCTCCGTGTCCATAACGATAGGATAGCGGATATAATCCGAATAGCGCTTTACAAGCTCGCGGATCTTATATACCTGAAGATATTCGTCGTAGTTTTCTTCCTCCGCGTTTTCCTTTATCTCAAGCGTTATTGTCGTGCCGTTTTCGTCCTTTTCGGCTTCGGAGACAGTGTAGCCGTCCGCGCCCTCGCTCTGCCACATAAAAGCCTTGTCCGAACCGTAGGGCTTTGAGATGACAGTCACCTTTTTCGCCACCATAAACGCCGAATAAAATCCCACGCCGAACTGCCCGATAACGTCAACGTCCTCCGTCTTTTCGTTGTCGCGCTTAAACTCAAACGAACCGCTCTGCGCGATAGTGCCTAAGTTGTTTTCAAGCTCGTCGGCGGTCATTCCTATGCCGTTGTCGCTGATAGTAAGCGTTCTCGCGTCCTTATCCGCTTCGAGCTTTATTTTCATATCCGCGCGCGTAAGCCCGAGGTTTTCCTCCATAGACTTGAAATACAGCTTGTCGAGCGCGTCAGAGGCATTGGAAATAAGCTCGCGCAGAAATATCTCCTTGTGCGTATATATCGAGTTTATCATCATTTCAAGCAGGCGCTTGGACTCGGCTTTAAATTCCTTTTGTTCCATATAATTTCACTCCTGTTTTTAACTTTTAGCACTCTCGCTCTTTGAGTGCTAATTACATTATACTACTTTTTTGTGAAATGTCAAGCGTTTTGGAAAATATTTCTTAAATTTTTATTTGACGGTGATTTCATTTTTCCTTATTTTGTCAGAAATATTTTTCACGGCTTTGACCAAAATAATAAAAACCAAAGGAGTGAAAAGTTAATGCCGAATTTTAAAAACCGCCAGAGCGCGGAGATATTGAACGCGGTCTACCGCAACGCACAGATGGCTTACGAGGCTTCAAACGACGTGCTTAAGGTATGCAAAAACAACAACCTTTTCCTTGAGATACAACAAGAGCAGGCGCGCTATAAGAAAGTAAAGGACAACGCGAGAAGCGAACTTTTAAAGCGCGGAGCGGAGCCCGTCGAGGTTTCGCCCATGGGGAAAGCGATGTCGAAAATGGGCATAGCCATGAAGACCTTCAACAACCAGAGCGGCTCGAATATCGCGAAAATAATGTTTAACGGAACGGCAATGGGAATTATAGATATCCAGCACGCCGTAAACCGCTCGCACGGCGCCGAACCGAAAATACGCGAGAGCGCCGAGCGCCTTCTCGACCGCGAGCGCGACTACTGCGAAAACCTTCGGAAATATTTATGAGAACTTTGCCCGAGCATATCCCCTGCGATATAAAAGCGGGACGCGGAAAAGCCGCCCGCGTCCCGATAAAGTCCCGTGAAAAAGAGATCGAAAACTAAAAGCCTGTTCACATAACCTTTTTTCTGGTCGTGTGAACAGGCTCAGCTGTTGTATAATCTTTATCCCTCAGCGCTTACAGCTTTGTTATCAACAATGTTGTTCATTACCTCCAGCGCCCTTTCACGCTGAACAGCCGCGGTATTCGGGTCGCCGTTCATCTCACAGCGGATAAAAAACATTATATCGTCCGGACAGCCCTCAAGTCCCGCCTGACGCGCGAAGCTGAGAGAATTAAGCGAAATGCGGCTCAGCTCACCTTCCATAATAACGCCCGTGTCTTTTCCGTATGCCTTGCTTATATACTCCATAAAACCGCCGTCGGAAATGATAAGCTGTCTGTACCTTGTGTCTATCTCAAGCGAGAGCTGGTCGTTCTGCGCGCGCTCGAAATCTCCTATAGCGTCCACAGAGATATCCGCGACGCTTACATTGACATGAACGCTTCCGTTATTGTCAAAATCGGGGCAGTACATCTCCAGCGCCTTTTCTATCTCAGCCGCTTTATTTTTCATCGGAGAGTTTTCGTCGGTTATCACAACCAGCACCATAAGGTCCTCCGCCTCGCGCGAAAACAGCAAAACGCATATTGTTACTATAACCGTAAGCACAAGCACGCCCAACAGTATAAAGCCCTTGTTTAAATCGAAAAACGCCTCGGCCTTCTGCCAGACGGTTATTTCGGGCGGTTCTTCGGATGTTTCCGGGATAAGCTCGCTTTCGCTTATGATGCCCTGCTTAAGCTTTAAAAGCTCGATCCTCTCCTGTCTGAGTTTCTCTTCTTCGTCCTTGTTCATGATCTCCTCAAATATTCCTGCTTGTAAGAAAGCCTTATTTCAGGCTGTCAAAAAGCCCCCTGTCGGGGGCTTCTCGGCAGTCTGATTATTATTGTTCTCCTACTTTATATACCTTCTCCAGCTTTATTTCGGGCGTAAGTCTGCCGTAGGTGTCATATGCTTCCATAACCGTAACGCCCAGCGCGCCGTCGCTTATACTTGTGAAATTGAGCGGATTTGACGCGACGACCTCGTATGTAAAGCCGAGAGTGACAGAGGCTGTCCTGCCCGCGCTTCTGGTAAACACCACCCTGTATGTGTCGCACTCTCTGAACGCGAAAGCCGCGCCCGCGCCGTTGTCGAGAATTACAGGGTCTACGACATTGTTGCGCTCGATAAATTCGTATTCCCCGCTTTCGTCTATATCCTGCGAGTAGATGTTCTGAGCCGCGAGGACTACTCCGTTTGAAACGCCCGCGGTAAGGGTAAGGTTTCTGTAATAAAAATCCGGAACAGCCGGTTTTCCCTCTTCGTCAAGTCCGTTATACACGCTGCCCGTAAGGACAAAGGTGTTTTCGTCCACCTGCTCGAGGTCGAATAAAAACACAGGCGCGTAAATTATATTCTGATAGGTCGCGAGAATTTCCGTCATTTCCTCCGAGGAAAGCGTGCCGCTTTCACCGTCGTTTACTGCCGCGACTATCTGCGACAGCGTTTCGTCGGCGTTAAGGTCGGCTGTGTAGATCCGCGTGACCATACGGACATTTCCGCTTTCTCCTTTAAGATCTCCGCAGTAAATGAGGTCGCTTGAATTCAGCTCGAGGAAAATAAACACTCCCAGCGTCGCTATGATCAGGACCAGTATTATAATCGCCAGAACAACCTTCATAGGAAAACCTGCTTTCTTTGTTTACTGAAAAATCAATAATGCCCCGCGCCTCTGTTATCTGCACACCGCGAACAGGTTTGTGTCCCAGTCGGGTATGTAAGGATTATGGCGCATATAGAGCTTATATTTTTTGTTTATCGAATTTATAAGCAAAGGGAGCTTGTACATATCCTCGTTTCTATGATAAAGCGCGATATTTAGCTTCGGCGAGAAATTTACTATAGTTTCCTTTGCGCCCATTATCGCATTTTCCTCCGCGCCCTCCACGTCTATCTTTATGTAGCTGGCGCTCCCGCCCCTGAGCATAGAGTCTACCTTTATCATCTTGACCTCGCGGAATCTCGCGGGATTGAGCGGCTCGCCCTTTTTCGGTTCGGCGGTGCTTCCTCTGCCCTTGCGCATGGAAAAAATAACGGAAGTGTCCTCGTTCCACGCTCCGCAGTTATACGCCTCGATAAGCGCGGAGCCGAGCATATAAAGCCTGCGCTTCATTTTTCGGAAGCTTTTGCTGTCAGGCTCTACGGCGTAAATTTTCTTGAACTGCATGGTGGTTTCGTTTAAAAACTCTATGACCGTGTCGCCGTCATACGCTCCCAAATCGACATAAGTTTCCTCAATGCCGATGTTCAGAATATCAAACTTTTCCGAGGGGTCGGACTCCGCGTCGGTGAGATACTCGAGCTTTCCGCTGAGCTTATAGCGTATAATATCCTCAAAGACCTTTTTCGACTGCGCGTCAGCCAACAGGTCGTACACTTTTTTCAACTCGTCGCGGTGTTCTTTGGCGAACTCAAGGTCAAAGACTCCCTCTCCCGCAACAGGAACATTCGGCGCGTAAAGCTCGTGCTTTTTCGAAATGCCGATGATATGCTCCATGACCTCGGGAATACTCGACCCAAAGCACACAAGGATTATCACCTCTCCAAACTCCTCTTCTATTTCGGAGAGCTTTTTCACCTTGTAGCCCATAAAGCTGTGTCCGCGCACAAACTCGTCGCTTGCCATTATCGCGTCCACATTTACGCCTATGCCGTCAAGGACGGATTTTATTTTCTCCGCGCCGTCGCCCATTCCGTAAAGCACGATCTTTTTATCCGTACTTTTCAGATGATCCCATAGGCACTCGTTTATTTCATCAAGAAAAAAAGCCATTGTGTTTTATCGTCCTTTATCCTATCATCCGAAATCTACCCTGTCAGATTCTTCTATCGCCGAAACAAACATATCCGCCGCCTTGCGCGGGTCAATTCCGAGCGCTGCCGCGAGCGCCGTAAAATGCTCCCATTTTCCCATACAAAAGTCTACCGCCATTCCGAAAACATCTCCGTAAAGTCCGCTCTTCCTCAAAATTCCGTTCTTTATATCATCCGTCAGCGGAAGTTCCGCCAACGCCGACGTAAGCAGTCTGTCGTTGCTGAATACGAGTACCGACATAAGCCCCATAAGATAAAACGCCTCTGTATCATTTTTCGCGCTGGGTATCTCTCCCGCAAGCATTCTGCAGAATTTTGCCGTAATAAGCGCCAGCCTCATAAGCTCGCTGTTTTCGTTCTGCGAAATGTGCTGGATAGCCAGCATATATATCCACTCGCGCAGATAATCAAGCCCCAGAACTATGATCGCTTGTCCGATGGACGATATCTTATTTGTAACGCCGAAATACGCCGAGTTTATAAGCCTGAGTATTTTCTGACAGACCGCCGTGTCCTGCGACAAGACCTCTGTTATCTCGTCTACGTTAGACTCGGGCTTTGACATTATCTTCATAGCCTTTACAATGCTTATCGGAAGCGGCTGAAGATTACGCAGATCTCTCTGCGGCTTAAGGAAAAAATCTCCCTGAAGATACGAGCAGCCTATTCTCTTGGCGTTTTCAAAATTCCCGTGAGAGCTTATGCTCTTTGCCAGAATACTCTTGTTTGTAAATCCGCAGATATACGCGGCGCTTTCCTGAGCCGTCAGCGGATTGGCAAAATCGAGCATGACAATGTCGCAAAGCTCTAATACCTCATCAAAGCCTCTTCCGCGCTTAAAATCGTCAAGAGCGAATGAATAGCCTTTCCTTTTCAGGTCGCGGCACGCCTCGACCGCGTCCCGGTCGCTCAAGATATCGCGCCCCGAGATGACCGCGACAACGCTGTCCGCGGAAAATCCCGCCAAAACGCCGTTTTTTATCTGATCGCGCGAAAGCTCCACAAGCGCCTTTGCCCCGCCGCAGACCCGCTGAAGATCAACGCCGAAAAAGCCCCCGGAGCCTGAAGACTCTGAGCCTTCAAGCCGTCTGTGTTTTATTTCATACGCGTAAAGTCCGCCGTCGCCGTGATAAACAGGCACGCGGGTAAGCAAACAATTCAAACAGGCTCTCCCTTTCATACAATTATACACTATACATTATACAATAAACGCGGCTTTTTTTCAAGAGAAATAAAAATTTTCACCACATAAAAAGCGCTTTTTGTGAACTTTGCCTAAAACTGTTGGTCTAAAACTTCTTTTTTAAATAAATAAAAATTTTGATTTGCGGCAGACGGCGGATATTTTTTGTATAAATGACTAAAAAAAGGCAAAACTATCAGCAGGTTCGAGGAAACCGCAAACTCCCAATCAACACAAAGGAAGGAAAGAATCTATGAAGAATAAAAGGCAAAGTGAAAGTCAAAAGACAAAATGGCTGGCTATAATGACCGCCGCGGGCTCGGTGGCGGTATGCGCGGCAGTCATCGCGGCATACAGTGTGGCTATGAACAACCTTGTTCCGACCAACAACCGGACAGACCTTCTGGGCTCTTCGAGCTACAGCTCGTCTTCAAGCTCAAAGCCTGATACTCCCGTTAATAATCCCTCTGTCACTGTTCCAAAGGACAACAACTCGTCGTCCTCCTCCGCGTCCTCAAAGCCCGATGACACAGAGCCCGCAAACAATCCCGTAAACACGGTAAAAGGCAACATAATGCCGGTTGAAGGAGATGTAGATATCCCCTTCAGCAACGGCGAACTCGTAAAATCCCCCACTCTCGGCGTATGGAAAACCCACGACGGCTCAGATATTCTCTGCCCGCTCGGAACAGATGTAAAGTCAATGTCCGACGGAGTTGTAAAGGAAATACGCGACGACGCGCTTATGGGAATTTATGTGGTCATCGAACAGACAAACGGGCTTGAGGTACACTACTGCGGACTCGCCAAGGAGCTTTCCGTAAAAGCGGGAACAGTCGTAGCCCAAGGGGAGATTATCGGAAAGACCTCCGACACCAACCAGTCCGAAATTCTCCAGCAGCCGCATCTCCACCTTGCCGTAAAGAAGAGCGGAGAGTGGATAGACCCCATGTCGGTCATAAGCTGAGATACGGTTAAGAAAACGGGAGAACCAAACCGGTTCTCCCGCTGTTTTTATACTTTCCTCCGTGTCAGGAAAATCCCGATAACCGACCCTATGAAAATAACCGGCGCCAATCTTGCAAACAGCCATTCAAACGAGTGATATACAGTTCCGACAACGGCGGTTTCGGGATCACTGTAATCCCAGCTTAAATATGGTCTGTCTAAAATCACTAAGACCGCAAATATTATTACTGTGACCGCGCATAATGAAATAAACAGCCAATGAAGCATTTTTCGTCTTGCAGGCTTTCTCTGCGCAAGCTGTAAGTTTATAACCTCCAGTTTTTCGCAAATCGCTTTCAGGTCATCAGCTTTTGACTCGGTAACGGTTTCTCCAAGCAGAACACTTACGGGTGTTTCAAGTCTCAACCGAGACTTAAATATAAACATGGAGGAAGAAAATGATTACGGCAAAAATTCAGAACGGCGAAAAAAGCACAGAGATTACCTTTCCGTGCAAGGAGCATATGTTGGCAAAAGCTCTGGACGGGATCGGCATAGACGGAAAGCAGTACGCTCCTACCCTGCTGATCACGAAAATCGAGCCTAAAGAACTGTCCATGCTTGAGAACGAGATGACAAATCTTGATGAGCTGAACTACCTCGCCAGGCAAATGAATAATTTTGGTCAATATGAGATGGAACGCTTCCTTGCGGCGGCAAGCTATGAAAACTCAGATGAAAAGCCGGATATGCAAGATATTATCAACCTTGCGTTAAATCACGATTTTACACATTGCAACTAGTAATTGGCGAAATTCTTGTGTTTAATTTATTCTGCTTTTGCCACACTTCTGCAAGCAAAAGCAGAATAAAGTGCCAAAGTAAGTTATACCATAGAAACTATTTTGTTTTCGCAAAGAATCACACAATCTTTTCCGTGGTATACAGTTTCATTTAAGGCGGGTTGGAAAAGTCAAAAATATATCTGATTCCAGCCTCCTTACCATCAACGATCACCATAATCGTTTCTCAAAACAGATTCGCTTGCAACGCCCTTGATAAAACGCGTTTTTGGTATTATCCCCCCAATATTTTTATTGAATCACCTCCAAATCAACGAGATTTGCGCTGAATCGTCTGGAGTAATTGAGCTCGTTGCGGAAATAAATGTTGTCTATGGTAACTTTAACGTCTACAAAAGACCCGTCATCGGGAAATTCTCCGAAATCAAGATTTGAATAATTATCGGCATTTCCGAGAACCATTGAAGAATACTCGCCCAACCAGCATAAACCGTTGTTCATACCCATGCTGAGCGCTTCGTTGCCGTTTTCATCCTGTGAATAATTCATGATCGGCAGCATATCACTCTGTGCATCCGGAATAAAATGGATATCCCTCGCGACTTCATATCCTTCGGTCTCGGGGTAAAGAAAGCATTTTCCCGTAAGAGTGATCTCGCCCTCAAATCGAGCTGTCCCACCGTTAAAGTACTTTGGCGTCAGGTTAAACCAATCGGGATAAAAGCTTGTTGAAGCCTCGACCAATTTCAGACTGCCGAACATATCACCGACACTGTATTTTTCGTATTTATAAGCAACGGTTTCGGGAGCGCCCGCAAAGGTATATTCATTTTCGTCAAAAACATCTGCGTTGTCAATGCTGTTGTAGTATATCCCAAGCGGTTCTGCGAGATAAACGTAATCGCAAATCACATACTGCCAATTATCGGCAGTCATTTCCGAAAGAGGGATCTCCCCGTTAATGCCGTTCACGACAGCGTTTTTTAGATCAACGGGATCGCCGCTCGGTAACTCGAACTGCGCGGTAATCTCGTTACCAATAACCGGATCTGATATATTGGTGAAACTGTTTGAATCTTCCGATGATTTGTCCGAAATAGGCTCGGATTTTTCGCTTGAAATATTCAAGGATGAGTTTTGATTTAAACTGTCGGCTTCACTCGGAAAGTTGATGTCGCTGCACCCCGCTATGAGCGAAAGAAGCATTACGGACATCGATAATGTTGTGATAGCAATATATTTTTTCACAGCTAACCTCCAAGATTTAATTATAGATTACGCAGTTTTTGTAAGAACGTTTTCAGATGAGCAGAATGTGTAAATTTGCCTGGTCTCACACAGTCCACGAGTTGATAACGTCATAAATCCAATTGGACAAGCACTTCCGATATAGTTATCAACATATCCGAGTCGGGTACCGACAAGCCGTTCTCCCATTTAGAGACAGTTTGCCTGACCACATTCAGCTTGACGGCAAGTTCTTCCTGTGAAAGACCTTTTGATTTTCTGACCGCTTTAATGTTTTCATTCAACATCGTGGATAACCTCCTTTCCTTCAGTCGTTACCCACATTATACAAGAACCTGCCCGTTGCCGCAAGCAACGCATATTAACATCGGAGTATTTTACGGTAGATCGGAATATTTATTATGTCATTTTTATGCTCCAAATTCATAATCGCTTATAATCAAATCGTAGTAAAGCGGAACCGAATTTATTTTTTCGGCGATGTCAACGGCGCTTTGCTTATCTAAATTGCCGCTTAAAAAAACCGTTTCGGTCATTATTCTGTCAGCTACACGAGGGGAGGATATCAGTTCGTCATCAAGCCATATCGATATGGGGATATCCGTTCCCGCAAGCTCCTCTGTCGCGCGCGAAAACACTTCAAACCCATATTCATCAAATTCGATCTGTACGCCGTAATGCCTTTGGGCTGTATCATATATGGCTTCCGCGCTTTTGATATTTTTATTGGTAAGGATAAGCTCGCCGTCAATACTGTCTCCCTTTCGGAACTCAAGCGAATTTCTGTCCGCAGCCGTTTCAATGAAATGTTCCGCCCATTTTTCCATGTAATTAAAATTAAGCCGGACAGTATCGGTATCATATTCGATTATTATCCGATATTCCGGCGCAGGGTCGCTGCTCGTCACTCTGCTTTCAATGATACTTGCTATCTCGTCAAGCTCGCTGTCCGTTACATTGCTTGCGGTAAAGCAAATAAAGCTGTCAAAATCAGACGCGTCCGATTCTCCTCTGTTTAGATTTTCTTCACACCCGCTCAACGCGAATATCATCAACGACAGTAATACTGTCAAGACCGTTCTTTTCATTGTATTGCTCCCGAACATCCCGATTATTTTTTAGAATAGTCGATATACGCAATATTTAAATCAACGTCGCCCGAAATTCCCGAGACCCTGCCCTCGCTTGAATACTGCCACACGCCGTAGCTTCCGCGATAGGCGGGTCTGGTCGTTCCCCAGTGAGCTACCCACACCTCGTATTCCGAAAGCTTTGACATATTCAGCCTGTTGTTGAGCCACGAGGCGCTTGAATATATCATCGGCGTATAGCCCGCCTTTTTTATCTCCTCGCAGAATACCGCGGCTATCCTTGTAAGCTCGTCTACGCCAAGAGCCTCCTGTGTCCTGTCCTCTATATCCAGCACGATCGGGAAATCAAGCTTGTACGGCTCGAGCGCCTCAAGGAAGAACCTCGCCTCTGTCCGCGCGCTTTCAACCGTAGTTGCCTTACAGTAATGATAAACCCCGACCTTTATCCCCGCGCGCTGAGCTTCGGTTATGTTGTAATAAAATGTCTCGTCGGAATAATAGTCGCTTACGGACGTCCTCAGAAACGCGAAATCGACTCCCGAAGCCTTTACCCTTTTCCAGTCGATAGCTCCCTGCCAATACGAAACGTCTATTCCCCTGAGCGTTTTAGGAGAGCCTGCCGAGTCTTGCTTGCTTGCTTCCGGAGCCGCTTCCGGTTCGGCTATTCTTTCGTCAAAAACTCTTCCTGTCTTTCCCGTGACAAACTGACCGTTGAGTATATCAACAGCGCCCTCTTTGAAGGTAAGCTCGCCGGTATTGTAAATTTTTCCCGAGAGATAGATGTAGCCCTCCGCCAACACTTTAGCGTTGAGAGTTGTGTTGAACGTACCCTTTACAAACAGTTTTCCGTTTTTCAAAACGTCGTATTTCCCCGAAATCACCGCGTTTGCGCTGTTTGAAAAGGTCGTCGGGCCGGCGTTTTCGTATCTTCCCGACTTATACAGATTTACTTTTCCTCCGAAAACCACGGCAGAGCTTTCGTTGTTGGAAAAATCTCCCGCAAGCATAACGGTAGATTTTCTCGTCGTGACAAATTCTCCGAAGCATTCTATCCTCGAGCCTTCATAAGCCGTAAATTCTCCCGAAACGGTCACTCTCGCGCCCTGCTCGATTATCAGCGCTCCCTCAAACGTGACGGCGCCGCCGACATATATCTGAAGCTCCCCGCCTTTTCTGACAGTCAAGATAGACGTCTTGGGAAAGGAGAAGCTTTCCTCTTCGTTTATCTTGACAACGTCGTCGATATAATAGTTAGCGAACGCTGTCGGCTCGAATTCGCCCGTAAAACGCGTATAGCCGTTTTCATCGACGAGCGGCACGTCCTCCGCGGCTTGGGCGAAAGCGCGGCCGGCGAAAAACACCGACGCCGTTACGGCAAAGATAAATATCATTGCTGCTTTAAAGAAGAATTTCATCATGCGCTCTCCGTTCGTTTTAGTTTTTCAGCTCAGCGGTCAGCAAGAACCTTTTCCGCTATTTCATCGAGGTAATCTGAAACTATCCCGCCGTTTTCGATTATGATATCCCCGACCAATTCAATCGCAAGCGCGTTTATTTTCTCGAAAACCGTTTCGGCGAAAAGTCCTTTTTCCCGACAGAATTCCGCGGCGCCGCCGCTTTCGCACATCGCCGCCAGAAGCCCGCGCTCAGTCTCGGAAAGCTCTTCCGTCAATCTCTCCCAGCCGCTTTTTTCTTCCGAATGACCGCTGAGCTCGCCGGAAAATTCGGAGGTATGATACGATATTCTCTCGGAAAACTCGTCGTCCGAAATTCGGTTTGCCATGTCCTCGATCTCGGGAAGGTTTATCTCGTTTTCCTGCTCCGCGGCTTCCTGAACGTCCGCTTCTCCGACGATAAGCTTTTTGGCTATCTCGTCCGCCTGTTCTCTTATCTCGGAGAGCTTTGATATGTCTATCTCTACCTTTTCCGCCCGATAAACAAATTCTTCGTCCGAGCTGGCCGAAAAGTTCTTTGATGTTTTTTTGGCGGCGACAATTCCGTTTTCATCGCAGAATCTGTCCGCCGCGCGTTCGATGGTTTTCTTAAACTCCTCGTCCAGAACAACTTCCGCGGCTTTCCCGCGGTTTTTTACGTCGTTTGAAAGCATGGCGGGATTGACCTTTATTTTTCTCCCGAAGCCTGTTTTTTCACGAAGCCGAGCTTCAGCGCTTTTGAGAATAAACCCGATTATTCCCCTCTGCAAAAGCAGAGAATATTCTTCCAGAGCGGGCTCGCCGCGCTTTATGCAATAGCTTTCCTCGGGGCTTATTTTTACGGGGCGAAAGCCGTCTGTTCTGTCCAGGTTTACGACCGCGCCCGAAAACTGCCGCCACGCGTAGTCCTTTTTCATCTGACCGCAGATGATCGTATCGAGCGCGATACCTTTCGCGGAGCAATACTCCGCAAGCTCTTTCAGCACAAGCTCCAGCGCCCCGTCAATCAGCGGCGCGGTCTTTTCGGAATAAAACGAGCTTTCTTTTATGTTGTAGGCGGAGTTTTCCGCGAGAAAGTCCAACTTGTTTTTATAGTTTCCGCGCGAAATTTCTATGGCGCTTTTCCTCGCGTTATCCTCCTTGCTGTCTTTAAGAACTTCTCTCAGGTCGGGAAATTCTCCCGAAACGTTGTTGAACGCGTAGAAATCCTTGAGCCACCGCGGAAGGACCTCTCCGAGGTATTTCCCGCAATTCAGCTTTCCCGCGTTTTTCCAAAGCTCCAACAGCTTTGAAAACGCCTCGTCGGAAGAGCTGACGCCTATTTTATTGAGAAGCTCGTAGACGTAAAGGATCACATACGATTTGTCTGTGTCGCGGTAAACTCCGCGCCTTACGTCGCTTCTCCATGTAAAATAAGTCCTGAGCTGAGAGTTGGACATCGCCGCGTACATCGGCGTGGTCATTCCGAAAAACGCGTTTCGGGAAAAGTCGTCCTCAACGTCGGCTACATATTCCCCCTGAAGCACAAAGGTTATCTCCGCGCACCGCTGAACGATATATCCGTTGTGGGTGGTCTCCTTCTGCTTTCTCATTCCGAGTATCTTTTCATTTACCGCTATATCGTGCGGGGATAAATTTTCTCCGACGCTCTCGTGAGGATAGGCTATCTCGTCGGCGTCAAGCGCGAAGTCTTGTTTTCTTTCATAAGCGCCGGTTTTTCTCGGGGGAATTTTCTCCGCCTTTGCCGGATAGTCGAACGCTTCTTTTACCGCGCCGCGAATGGTACTGCGAACCTCTTTCCTTATTTCTTTCTTTACTTCACGCGTTATATCGCTGACTACGGAATCGGCGGTTTTTGACAGCATTTTGCCTATCTGCTTTTTTATCTCGTCGAGGCTCTTTCCGCCCGTGTCGATAAACTTCTTAAAATCATTGGGCATGGAGTCCCTCTTTTCAAAAAACTAATCGCTTTCCTCTTCGCCCACATAAGCGAGCAAGATCTCCCAATCCTCGGGAAAGCCCATATCCGAAAGCCTTATATCCCCGGCGTTTTTGTTTATCAGCCTCGATATCGGTCTTGAAACCCGCTCGTTCCAGTTCGCCTTATTATGGAAAATCTGCTTCATGATAATGATATATCCAAACACGTCGGGCTTTAACTCTACGGGAAAATCATGGGGTGTTTTCGGCATAACGGGAAAGACAGTCGCGTAAAGCCTGTTGAAATGCGCGCAGTAGTTTCTCAGCTCGTTTAAGCAGAATATCCAGTTGTCAAGCTCGGACGAAGAACAATTATAATATTCTCCCGCAAGAGCCTTTTTATCAACATTCTGCATATCCTTGAAAAAAAACGCGAGCGTTCCGAAGGAAAACAGCTCCGCCATTACCCAGAGCGGAAATTTTCCGCCGTATTTCGCGTTGTAATGTTTTACAAAATCACGGTCGGAGTTTGACTCTACGATATTGTTTATCCTCGAGGTAAACGATTGGTGGTTGTGCTGAACGCCAAAGCTCGACGGATTAAGATATCCGAGCGCTCCGTATTTCAGAGCGTGGTAGTTTGAGATCACCGCCCGAAGCGATATCTCGACTTCCTCGAGCGCCGCCAGCAGGATACTGCGCAGCTTTCTGTCCATTTCATAAACGCGCATTATTTTATTGAACGAGGTACCTTCTTCATACTTGTGCTTGCTTACGGAAAAAGGCTCGAAATAGTTTGAAAGCCGATAGTAGTTTATGTACTTCAGTATTTCGCGCGCTTTCGCCTCGTCCTCGAAAACACAGCCGCGCTGTTTTAAAATTTTTATCTGCTCGTTTATGGTTGCGGGTGCCTTTTCGCGCATAAAATCACCTCAGAAGAAAAGTTGGGCTTATAACAAGAAATCGGCGTGTTACAGGCTGTCGAGAAGTCCCCAGATGCACGGGATATTGCAAGCAAAATCCCTAAGCCGTGCCACGGCTAACCATCTGGTTGCCCATAAATTCAAATGTGCGGCTGACAAAGCAGAGAGGGGCTTATCGACAGTCTGTAATCAGTCTATCCAATACAGCTCGCGCTCATGCTTTGATTCCCTGTTCATAAGCGCCGAAATGCTCTTTTTCGGGTCGCCGTCCTCAAAGCAAATTTTTACTATCTGCTCGATAATAGGCACGTCTACGTTGTTTTCTCTTGCAAGCCGAAAAGCCGTGCGCGCGTTTGTATAGCCCTCGACGGTCCCTACCTGAGCTACCGCCTCAGCCGCGGGCATACCTTTTCCTATAAGATTTCCCGCACGGAAATTGCGCGAGTGCTGCGATGTGCAGGTGACGATAAGATCGCCGAAACCAGCCATGCCCGTAAAGGTTTTCCAGTTTGCACCGAGAGCCACGCCAAGGCGCGTAATCTCGGTCATTCCGCGCGTCATAAGGGCGGCCACGGTGTTGTCGCCAAGCCCCATTCCGCGGGCAATTCCGCAGCCGAGCGCTATGGGGTTTTTCAGAACTCCGCCCAGCTCGCACCCGCAGACGTCGTCGTTTGTGTAAATTCTGTAACACTCGTTTGAGAGTGTCTGCTGGATATACTCGGCGGTCTCTTTGTCATAGGCCGCGCAGACCTCGGTCGTCGGCACAAACCTCGCTATCTCCTCCGCGTGACATGGACCCGTTATAACGGCTATCCTGTTGTTGGGAAGTTCCTCGCGAAGAAGCTGTGAAAGCCGCTTTCCCGTGCTTTCCTCCAACCCCTTGCTGGCGTTTACAACGACTGTTTCCGGGCGGATATATTCCTTTACCGTGCGTATCGCCTCGCGGTAAAACGCCGAGGGAATGCAGACTACGATAATATCCGCACTTGAAACGATTTTCGGGTCGGTAGTCACGCCCAATTCGTCCGGAAGCTTTACTCCCGGCAAGAGCCTTTTATGCTCGCGCTCGGCGCGGAGCTGTTCCGCTTCTGCCTCGAATTTTGTCCATGTAGTCACGTCATGGCCGTACCTTGTGTACAAAACTCCCAGAGCCGTGCCGTAGCCGCAGCCTAAAATCGCGATCTTCGCCATAATGATCCCTCTTCCACTTCATTATAATTGAAAGTTTACACCAAAAGCAGCGTCCCAACGCCTATAAGAATACAGCCTATGAGAGACTTTGCCGTGAACTCCTCATGCAGGAAAACAAACGCCAGCACCAGAGTAATTACAACGCTGAGCTTGTCAATAGGCGCGACCTTCGAGACCTCTCCCATTTGCAGAGCTTTATAATAACACAGCCACGAGGCGCCCGTCGCCAAGCCAGACAGAATAAGAAACAGCCAGCTTTTCTTGCTGATATCCGCAATACCGTTCTGCGCGTTTGTAAGAAAAACCATACCCCACGCCAACAAAACGACAACGACCGTTCTTATGGCTGTCGCAAGGTTAGAGTCCATTTCCTCAATGCCGATCTTCGCCAATATCGAGGTAGCCGCCGCGAAAACGGCGGACAGCAGCGCATAGACCCACCACATACAGCAACCAACCCATTCGCTTCAAATTATCGTTTACAGAAAAACAAGCCGTAATTTACTCTTCTGAGTGCGCATTATGCGCCTACGGCGCATAATGCGCACTCAGACTTCTTTTCAAAGACTTTTTGTACACTCTGCCAAAACTTTTATTTTGCCTTTTCGCCGAGCTTTTTCTCGGTATGGCTCAAAAGCCGTTTTATGTTTTCGCGGTGGCGGAAAACAATAAGTCCGCCGCAAAACGCGCTGATTATTGTGTTGATGATAAACGCGGGGTCGCCGTCAATAAACATACCGTAGCAGAACGAAACGATAAAATAGCACGAAGAAGCAATGCAGCTTCCGAGAGAAACATATCTTGTAAACGACACTATGATGATGAATATGCTGAGCAGTATGCAGGCTATTCTCCAATCGTAGACAAAGATCGCCGAGATCGACGCCAGAACGCCCTTTCCGCCCTTAAACTTATAATACACCGGATAGCAGTGTCCGACAATGGACATAAACACCGCGACATTCTCTACCCATGTCATATCAGACGCCCTATCCATTGTGTTTACGCCGCCGACAAACAAGAATATGAGCCTTACGATAAGCACCGCGATCGCCGCTTTAGAAACGTCGCCCAGCAGAACAACTCCCGCCGCGCCTTTCCCCAGAACCCGCAGAGTGTTTGTAAGTCCCGCGTTTCCGCTGCCCATTTCGCGGATATCCTTTCCTGTTTTGACTTTAGCGACGATGATAGAGGTGTTTATGCCGCTCAGGAGATACGGCACGGCTATCATCGCGATATAGCATATCCAGATCATTTTTCTCTTCCTTTTTCGTCAATATTTTCTATTGTTTTTCCGTTTATTATAAACCTTATCTGCGGATTTTTACTCTTAAAAGCCGCCGCTATAACAGCCGAGTTTTCGTCGGGATTTGTTGAAAGAGAAAGCTTTTTCCCGTTTTTAAGAGTAAGCTCCATTTTCATTATGGACTTTATCTCAACGCTCTCTGTCTCGTCAAATCTGACGAGATTTATTTTCCGTCTCGAATAAAACAGCAAATGGTTTTCGTAAAACCGTCTGTTTCCGAGAGAAACAAATTTCCCGCCGATAATTTCATCCCTGATTTCTTTCGGGTATTTTTTCAGCTTCCCCTCAAACACCCTTGGCGCGATCAAAATAACCAATGTCATAACAAGCGCGAAGCCGCCGAACAGCCCGCACACGATAAACGCGAACCACACCCTGTCGCCTTTAAACGCTCCCGCAACAGCAAACGCCGTCACACATACCGCGGCGATCACCCAAAGCTGGATTATTACCGAGCCGTACAGCTTAAGATATTCCCTTGAGATCTCTTTCATTACCCGGACTCTCCGCTGTCATCTTCATCGGCTTCACCGTTATCCTCAACGACATCTTCGCCGCCGTCCTCGCCGCTGTCTTCTTCGCTGTCGGAAATTCCCACTATCTCTCTGAGTATTTTCTTGTCAGTCTCGCGCGCTTTGATCTGTTCTTCGTCCGGCTCTTCGTCCTCAACGACAACATCGTCGGGTATTCTCGACTGAATTTTCTTCGCGACCTCCAAGGCTTCTTCCTTGTTTTTTGCCTTGAGCATAGCCGCCTTTTTTCCCGAGGCGAGCCATATCGCCTTTCCGATGACCGAGACTTCTCCTATCTTCGCGTAGCGGATTATCCCCCCGCCGTCCGTAAACAAAAGCAGGAAATCGGTGAGGAAAAATCTTCCGTTTTCGGAATTTGACTCGTCAAATTCGCTGATTATGGCGTTTCGGTCTTTCTCGCTTATCGCGTAGAGATGACGCTCAAGCCGCTCGGGTCTGGTTTTAAGCGCGGTTATAAGCGTTTTTACTATTACCGCCGCAAAAACGACGTAAAGCACGATAAACAGCCAATCAAACACAAATCTGTCCAAAAACAGAATGTTCACTGCCCACATCGCTCCTATAACCGCCGCTGTCGGGATCCCTATCGCAAAAAATTTTTTCAGCCACTGTTTTTTATTGTAGGCGCGGTATGCCTTTAATATTTTTCCCATTTTATCTCCCCGAAAATTACTCGCCGCGTTCTCTGATGTTTAGCTTTATCGGCGTTTTATCCAGCCCGAAGGTCTCGCGTATCTGGTTTTCGATATAACGCTGATACGAATAGTGGAAAAGCTCTTTGTTGTTGCAGAAAACCACAAAGGTCGGCGGATTTGTCGCCGCCTGCGTCATATAGTAGAGCTTAAGCCGCTTTCCTTTGTCCGAGGGCGGCTGTACGCGCGAGGTCGCGTAGCTGAGCATATCGTTTAAAACTCCCGTGGAAATTCTTCTCGAGTGCTGTTCTCTTACTGCTTTTATAAGCTCGAAAAGCTTGTCCAGCCTCGCGCCCGTCTTTGCCGAAATAAACACAAACGGCGCGTAGCTCATAAACGAAAAATCGACCTCGAGCTTTTTCTCGTATTCGCGCATGGTAGAGTCGGTCTTGTCCTGAACGGCGTCCCACTTGTTTACCGCAATAACGCACGCCTTTCCCTTGTCGTGGGCATATCCCGCAACCTTGCTGTCCTGCTCGGTAAAGCCCTCGTT
>JAFLUG010000040.1 GCA_022508885.1 Oscillospiraceae bacterium
CCGTAGATGGTGTTGTTCTCGCAGATGTAAACATAGTCCGCGTCCTCGGGAATATCGAGGTCGGAGCAATCGGGAATGTAAGAGAAGGTCTTGTCCGCCGAAGAAGCCACCTCGACTGCCTCGCCGTATATCTTCGCCTCCTGATACGCCTTTTTCGCCCACTGACCCGTAACGATGTACGCCGCCTTCTTGTTCTTCATCATGTTCATCGGAACAGCCGCGAACTGCTGAGAAGCGCCGCCCTGCAAAAACAGCACCTTATAATTGTCGGGAATGTTCATAAGCTCGCGAATGTCTTTTTCAGCGGTTTTGATTATATCGTCGTAAGCCTTTGAACGGTGGGACATCTCCATAACGGACATACCCGTGCCGTTGTAATCAAGCATTTCGTCCGCGGCCTCTCTGAGCACTTCCTCGGGAAGTACCGCGGGACCCGCGCTGAAGTTGTAAACTCTCATTTAATGATCCTCCTGAAAGATATTTTGGGAACCTATAAAAACCGATTTTTTCTAAAACAAGGTTTTTATAGGTGACCTTAGGTTTTAAAAACCACTATTTTTATTATATTACAAATCCTATCTGATGTCAATACGGTTTTTAAAAATTCGCAATTAAAGAACTCGTCCGAAACCACGTTATATTCGAGTACGAAATTTCAAAAATCAACAGACGCGGTGCAGCGTAGCTGAACCGCGTCTGTTGGATAGCGCAGTGCGTAGCACTGCGCGGTTTTGAAATTTCCTTTTAAATAAACACCGCCAAGACCGTGTTATACCTAAGCATTAGCCTCGTCAAAACCACGTTATATCCGAGCAATAAATTACACATTGCGCATTTACACGGGCGTTATCGTGACAACCGGTTCTTCGCCCTCTTCTTCCATATCCTCCGGGATATTCGAGGCAATTATTTTGTTCTGATTTGAGAAGTTTACCGAAAGCGAATAATGCGGGCATTTCAGCGAAATAAGCTTTCCGCTCGTGTCGGCGGTGACAGTTACGGGGCGTCCGTCAAACTCCGTTTCCACCGTAATTATACCGTCGGAAGCCGAGCGCTTTTCGGCGGGAGCTTTCGCCAGAGCCTCGACAGCCTCTGAAATTATCTCGGGCAAAAGAGTATACTCCGAGTTTTCGTCAACGGAAAAACCCAGCGCCCCGAGCGTGCCGCTCAAGCCCTCTTCATTCAGCCTTAACGTCATTCCCGCGAGGGCTTTCGGCTCGGTAAACGCAAACTCCCAGTCATTTTCGGCTATGTACGATATGTCCGCCGCAGCCTCAAGCTTTCCGCAGTTTATCTCGGCGGAAACGGTATACCCCGCGCTGAAATCGGGCCTTGGCTGCATAAACGAAATTTTTTCCGAGCAGCCGCTGAGCAGACAGCCGCAAACCAGAACTGCGGCGATTTTAGTTATCTTCTTCATAAATGCCTCCTTTATCTGCCGTAATTTCTTTTACGGCATTATGAAGGCATAAAGACTTATAGGTTTTCGATTATGTCGCTTGCGAGAACTCTGCGCTTGGGCATTGTCTTTACAAGCTCGTCGGCGGTCTTTCCGTGGATATACGCGCCCTCGACAGCCGATTTTGCCGCGGGAACTCCCTGCGCCATCATCGACGCGATAATTCCCGTAAGCACGTCGCCGCTTCCGCCCTTTGCGAGCGCGGCGTTTCCCGAGGAATTTACCCACGCCTCTTCGCCGTTTGCGATAACGGTATACGCGCCTTTAAGCAAAACCGCAACGCCGTATTTTTCCGAGAACTCCCTCGCCGCAAAAATTCTGTCGCGCTGAATCTCATCGACGGACATTCCGCTTATCCGCGAAAATTCAAGCGGGTGGGGCGTTATCACCGTATCGCCTGTCCTTGCCTTCAGAATATCTATATTCCGCGAAATTGAATTTATTCCGTCAGCGTCAATAATTATCGGACAATTCGCGTTTTTTATGACAAATTCCGTAAGTGCGCGCGTATGCTCGTTATTGCCCAGACCGCAGCCTATCGAAACGGCGTTCATTCTCGGTAGGAGCTCGGCTATCTTCTCCGCGCAGTTTTCCGCGATAAAACCGTTTTCGTCCTCGCAAAGAGGAAGATATGTCGTTTCGTGAATTGCCGAAGCGAGAATCTTTACAACGGATATCGGCGCGGCAAGAGTGCATAGCCCCGCGCCAATTCTCAGGGCGGCTTTTGTCGACATCGCCGCCGCTCCGCAGTAACACAGGCTGCCCGCAATATTCAGAAGTCTGCCGAAGCTGCCCTTGTTGGCAGAGGGCAGTCGCTCGGGCAAAACGTCCTCGCCGGAGGTCTTGAAAAACGCCTCGTGTTCCTTATAGCATTCGTCTGGTATGCCGATATCGAGCAGTTCTGCCTTTCCCAATACATCAACGCAATTCGGATTTATCAGCCCTTTTTTCATCGCCGCGAGCACGAGCGTGTGAGTTGGCTTGAAGCAGTTTTCGTCAAATTCGCCTGTATCGGAATCAACGCCGCTCGGAACATCGACCGCGAATCTCAGCGGCTTTCGGTTTGCGAGTTCCATCAGCTCCGCAACCTTTTCGGGGAGCTTTCCGTGAAAGCCCGTGCCGAAAACGCAGTCTGCCGCGAGGTCTGCTTCGCTTAAAACAGCCTTACAGCGTTCTTTGTCCTTCGACCAATCGAGCGCGGAGCTGTCGAAATATCCGCGCGCCGTGTCCGTTTTAGGCTCGCCGTTCGCGAGGATAATTTCAGTCGGTATCCTGTGTTCACGGAGAACTTTCGCGATAACAAAGCCGTCGCCGCCGTTGTTTCCCGAGCCGCAGAGAACGACCGCCTTTGTTTCTTTACCGCAAAACCCGAGAATATAATTTGCCGCGGCAGTTCCCGCGTTTTTCATAAGCTGAGAATACGACTGAAAGCTCCTGTCGCATTCCTCCTCCGCTTTTTTCATCTGCGCGTTTGTGACAACAAAGTTCATATTTTTCTGGGGGAAAACTTTCTGTAGAAAGTTTTCCCCCAGACCCCCTTTCAAAGACTTTTTGTATTTATGCGTCTACAATATTATTTCCATTGACCACCCTTATCTCCAGCCTGTGCGGCAGACAGACGATAGGCACAGCGCCGCTTATCTTCCCCTGCCTTACGCACACCTTGTCGGGGCAGTCCGCCGAGGAAACACATATCTTCCCGTCAGAGACTTCAACGACGTTAAAGCCGTCCCCGCAGTAAACCGTAAACTCCGTGTCTTCGGAAAGCGAAACGGTTTTTATCAGCTCTCCGTCCTGATATATCTCGGCGCACGGGTCGTTCATCTGCGCGCTTTGCATAAGCAAAAACACAGCTATCCCCGCCATAGCGGCGAGAGTCAAAACAACCGCCGCGGCAATTATTTTCCTGTTCATCTCTTCTCCGCAACTTTAAGAATTTCATCAATATCCATGACGTAATCTCCCACGTTCTGCCGGTAGAGATCGGCGGTCTTTCGCAATTCCTCCGCGTTTTTTTCCGTTTCGTCATAAACCGCGCAGACTGTAAATCCCGCCGCCTTAGCGCTTTTTACCGCGTACAGCGCGTCGTCGAATACAAGCGTTTCGTGTGGATTCGGACTTGCCGACAAAAACGCGCTCGGAGTGGATTTGTCCGCGCCGCCGTAAATTTCGTTGAAGAAGTCTATGAGCTCCAGCCTTTCGAGCGCCGCTTTCGCAAGCTCCGCATATGACGAGGTAAGTATTTTCATTTCGATGTTACGCTCGGAAAGCCGCTTTAAAAGCTCGCGCGCACCGTTTTTCGGCCGGACCTCGCTTCTGTAAAATTCCGCGCACAGTTCCATTACCTGCTCCATTATCTCGGCTTCGGAAAACGAAAGGCAATATTCGCTCTTCACGATTTTTGCGGAGCATTCGAGCGAAAACTCACGAAGCCTTTTGTAAAGGTCGGGCGCGGGAGTTTTCCCGAGCGACCGAAGATAACGCCCAGCGAGGTCGTTCCACATTCCGTTTGAATCCAAGAGCGTCCCGTCGAGGTCAAAAATCGCCGCTTTAATCATCTGCTTTCTCCGAAAGTCTCTTAGAATATTTGCTGCGGAATTCCTCGAAGGTTCCCTCGTCAAGCGCGCCGCATATCCTGTCCATAAGCGTGTTGTAAAAATAAAGGTTATGCTCTACGCAAAGCCTGCCCGCAAGCTGCTCTCCCGCCTTGAACAAATGACGGATATAACCGCGCGAAAAGTTTTTGCAGGTCGGACAGTTGCATTCCTCGTCAATGGGGCGCGGGTCGGTCTTATACTTCTCGTTGGTCGCGTGAAGAATGCCGTTCCAGGTGAACAGGGTCGCGTGGCGGGCGTTTCTGCTCGGCATAACGCAGTCGAACATATCCACTCCGCGCCATACGGCTTCGATGATATTTGAGGGCGTTCCCACTCCCATGAGATAGCGCGGCTTGTCCTCGGGCGCATAGGGGATAACCGTATCCAAAATGTGATACATTACCTCCGTCGGTTCTCCGACTGCAAGCCCCCCGACAGCGTACCCGTCGAGTTCCATTTCCCGAATTATTTTCATGTGTTCTACGCGTATCTCGTCGTAAGTTCCACCCTGATTTATCGCGAACAAAAGCTGGTTTTTGTTCAGTGTTTCCTCAAGAGAATTGAGCCGTGCCATTTCCGTTTTACAGCGCTCGAGCCAGCGCGTCGTCCTCTCCACCGACTGCCTTACATATTCTATCGGCGCGGGGTTTTCAACGCACTCGTCAAACGCCATGGCTATCGTAGAAGCTAACTTCGACTGTATCTGCATACTTATCTCGGGGCTTATAAACAGCCTTTGCCCGTCGATGTGCGAGGAGAAGTAAACACCCTCCTCCTTTATCTTGCGGAGCTTCGCGAGTGAAAACACCTGAAAGCCGCCGCTGTCAGTAAGAATGGGCTTGTCCCAATTCATAAACTTATGCAGTCCGCCCATTTTATATACCGTGTCTTCTCCCGGGCGAAGGTGAAGGTGATAGGTATTGCAAAGCTCCACGCGCGTTTTCAGCGACTTTAAGTCTACCGAGGAGACCGCGCCCTTGATAGCCGCGGCAGTGCCGACGTTCATGAAAAACGGCGTCTGGATATCCCCGTGTACCGTGTGTAAAACTCCTCTGCGGGCGAGCTTTTCGGTTGTCTTAAGTTCAAACATTTTATATCTCCCCAATGAAAATTAAAATCTTTCATTTATTATACTATATTTTCCCCGACCTGTCAACTTTTCCGAACAAGAAAAAGCCGCGGCAAATCAAAAGCCACGGCTTATAAAGATTTCCCTGTTCCCATGCTGTTGACAACGCAGATGGGGCTTTATCGACAGTCTGAGTTATACACGCATTCTGTTTACCTGCTGCTTAAGCATCTTCGACTGCGCGGAAAGCTCCTCGCAGGACGCCGCCGACTGCTGGGCGGTAGCGGAGTTCTGCTGGACCACCATATTTATTTCGTTTATGCCGCGGGTCGCCTCTTCGAGGTCCTTTGCCTGAGTCTCCGCGTCGTTGGCAATTTCCTTTACAAGCTCGCTCGCCTGACTCGACTTTTCGGTAACGTTCCTGATAGCCTTTGCCGCCTTGCGCGCTATCTCTATCGAAGCCTGGACCGCCTCGAGAGTACTGTCGATTATCGCCTTTGTGGAGTTTGCCGATTCTGCCGACCTTGCCGCGAGAGTTCCGACCTCTGTCGCCACTACCGCGAATCCCTTGCCCGCGGCTCCCGCTCTTGCCGCCTCGATAGAAGCGTTAAGCGCGAGAATATTCGTCTGAAACGCGATATCCTCTATCGCCTTGATAACGTTTGCTATATCCTCAGAGCGCTTTTCAACAAGATCCATCGCCTCGATAAGACTTTGCATATCGTCCGTGCGCTTGCGCATGATGTCCGCGCATTCCATGCTTATCTCGGAGGCGGTCTGCGCCGCGTCGGCGGTCTTGTTTACATTCTTGCTTATTCCCGAAACGGTAGAGGAGAGCTTTTCAATTGTCTCCGCCTGCCGCTGTGTGCCTTCGGCAAGCGACTGCGCGCCCTCCGCCATCTGCTCCGCGCCGATGGAAACATTCTCCGCCGACTGCGTAACGTTTGAAATAATATCGCCGAGCTGCGAGCGTATCTGCGCAAACGCCTGTTCTATCGAGACAAAATCGCCCTTGTACGAAAACGCAGGCGTGGTGGAAAACTCTCCGTCCGCCATAGAATCAAGCACCGTAACGATATCCCGGACATAGGAATTAAGCGTATGCTTCGACTCGATAAGCGCGCCCGCAAGGTGTCCTATCTCGTCGTTGTGGAACGCAAACGCGGGGTTTTCGTTGTTGAGGTCGATGTTGTTTATGTCATCGCACTCGGGGATAAGCGCCGCGACGGGCCGTTCGATATCGGTCTTCATTACGATAAGCAGAACAACTACCGCGATTATCACCAGAACAGCGGTTATGCCGACAGTAAGAAGCGTAGAGCTTAAAAGAGCGCTGTTATAGCTGTCCGCCGAATAGCCCGCGAAATACGCTCCGATGATATTGCCCTTCGCGTCCTTCATGGGGTCGTAGTATACGAAATAAGGCTTTCCGCCAAGGTCTATCTGGTCCTCGAAAACAGTGTCGCTTTCTATATTGCTCCAAACCGCGGCGCTCATCGGCGCGCCCGTCATACGGTTTCCCGAGCCATCGAGCAGTGTGGTATTATAACGTATCTCGTTTGAGAACAGCGATATCTCACAGCCGGTCTTATCTTTGAGAGTATCCACAAAAGATGTTTTGGCAAGGTCCGTTCCGAAGAGAAGATAAAACCCGCCGAGGTTTTCCGAAAGATAGGTGCAGATAAGCCTGTCAGACACGGAAAACAAGCCCGTCTGAGCCGTAAGCGCGCCGGCGGGTACAGACTCGTCGCTTATCCATGTAATGCCGTCGCTTTCGACAAGCGCCATAAATCTGTCGTCGCTTTTCGAGCGCTTCCAGACTTCCTCAAGACGAGCCGGCGTTTTGGTCACTCCTGCGGCGATAACGCCCTTTGCGAGAAGCTCAAGCTCCTCTATCTCGGTTTCGACCTCGCCCTCGATGGTCTGCGCGCCGCTTGCCACAAGCTCAAACGTGATCTCTCTCATATTGGATATGTATAAGCTCGCTGTAACGACTGCCGCGAACACAGCCGTTACGACTGTAATTATCGAACATAACAGCGTAATTTTTACACCCAGTCTGTAACCTTTTCCGGACATAGCGTTTCCCTCCCCAGAGAACTGAGAACCTGTCCACATAGCCACTCAACACCCGTCTTGCGGCGGATTTTCCGCATAACTTCGTTGAAAATTCTTGAGCGTTTTGCGCGAAGCGCATAATGCGTACATTACAGTACATCTGCGAATTTTCGCCTCGTCCTGCGAAAAAATCCGCTTCGCAATCCGAGTATTTCGGGCTATGTTGACAGGTTCTGAAAATTATAGGTTTTCACTATATAAATCTTAACATAATTCTTATTTTTTGTCAAGGATTTATAAAAATATTGCAACGGTTTGTTTCTTTTACCTATACGGTTGAGGATTATTTGTTCATTTTTATGAGTACTTTTTTAGGGTTGTTTTGTGATTGGCTTTTTTCACTAAATAACCGATGGAGATATTGTGCAAATTTCCAAAATAAACGCCGCAAAAATCATAATTCCATGATTACGGTTATTTGGTGAATTTTAGGGTAATTACGAGATTAGTATAATTACCCAAAACACAAAAGGAAATATTGTAGGAATATCCAAAAGGAATATTCCCTCCGATAAAAGAAGACGTTTGCGCTTGATTTCAAGCCGACTTTACAGTAAAATAAAAGTAGATTGACCCCGCGCACAAAGCGAGGACCATATAACGGAGGAGCAAAAATGAAAAACATTCTGACCGCGCCGTTTGTCGCCGAGATAGGCAAAACGGCGGCGAATATGTACCGCATGGGCTTTGACGAGAGAAACAGCGGAAACATAAGCATTATCCTCGACGAAAACGAGATCGGGGAATATCTCGATATAACAAGCGCGATACGCGAAATTTCTCTTGACTTCGACGCGAAAGCGCTTGGCGGGAAAATTCTCATCGCTACCGCCTCGGGGAGTTATTTCAAGAATATCGCCGACGCTCCCGAGGAAGATCTCGGGATAGTGAAGATATCGCCAGACGGAAAGACCGCGGAGCTTTTGTGGGGCTTAAAGGGCGGCGGGCGGCTTACAAGCGAGTTTCCCGCGCATATCATGAGCCACGCCGCGCGGCTGTCCGCAAATCCCGAAAACCGCGTTATTCTCCACTGTCACCCGACAAACATTCTCGCAATGACCTTTGTCCACGAGCTTAACGAGCGCAGATTCACCCACACGCTGTGGCAGATGTGCACCGAAAGCATTATGATATTTCCCGACGGGATAGGGCTTTTGCCGTGGATGGTGTGCGGAACGAACGAGATAGGCGTGGCTACCGCCGGGAAGATGAAGGAATTTCGGCTGGTTATCTGGGCGATGCACGGGATATACGGCTCGGGAAAGACGCTCGACGAGGCGTTCGGGCTTATCGAGACCGCCGAGAAGGCGGCGCAGATATATATGATGACGGCGCATCTTCCGCGGGTAAACACGATAACCGACGACCAGCTCAGAAGTCTTGCGGAAAGCCTTAAGCTCGATTATCGCAATGACTTCTTCGATTAGAAGTTAGAATTGTCTGGTATATGGTTGATTTATGCCTCAGCTTTCAGTCTGCGAATCTAACCTCTAAATCTCTAAAGGAAAACGACGCCACTCGAATGAGCGGCGCCGCTGTTATTATTCACTTGATCACGCGAGATTGTTGTTAAGCGTAAACTCGTTTGTCGGGTCGAACAGATGTATCTTGTTCGGGTCGATTCCGAGACGAACCGTGTCCTGAGGACGCGCGGTGCATCTTGAGGAAACACGCGCGGTAAGCGAGATACCGCCGCAGTCGAGGTAGAGATAAGTCTCCGCGCCGAGCTGCTCCGCAACCTCTACATAAGACTCGAAAATACCGGTCTTAGCGGTGGAGAGGAACGCCTCCTCGTCGTGGATGTTCTCGGGACGGAAGCCCAGAACGATCTCCTTGTTTACATACTTCTGAAGTACGCTCTGGTCAAATCTTCCCGCGGGAATTTCAATGTAGAACTTTGTCGCTCCGCCGAACTCTGCGAAGAACTTGTTTTCCTTTTCGATTATCCTCGCGTTGTTGATAAAGTTCATCTGGGGAGAACCGATAAATCCAGCAACAAACTTGTTGCAGGGGTTCTCGTAGAGATTCATCGGAGAATCTATCTGCTGAACAAAACCGTCCTTCATAACAACGATCCTGTCGCCCATAGTCATAGCCTCGGTCTGGTCATGCGTAACGTAGATAAACGTTGTGCCGATCTTCTTATGGAGCTTGGCTATCTCGGTTCTCATCTGCGCGCGAAGCTTCGCGTCGAGGTTTGACAGAGGCTCGTCGAGCAGGAACACCTTAGGATTACGAACAATAGCGCGTCCGAGAGCAACACGCTGTCTCTGACCGCCCGAGAGAGCCTTGGGCTTTCTGTCGAGCAGGTGAGCGATATCGAGGCTCTTTGCCGCCTCTTCTACAAGCTTCTTTATTTCGTCCTTTGGAACCTTTCTGAGCTTAAGACCAAAGGCGATATTATCAAAAACGGTCATATGAGGATACAGAGCGTAGTTCTGGAAAACCATGGCGATATCTCTGTCCTTGGGAGCAACGTCGTTTACAAGGCGGTCGCCGATATAAAGCTCGCCGTCGGAAATTTCCTCAAGACCCGCGATCATACGCAGAGTCGTGGATTTTCCGCAGCCCGAAGGACCAACCAGAACGATAAATTCCTTATCCTTTATCTTGATGTTGAAGTCGGTAACTGCCGTAACTCCGCCGGGATAGCGCTTATAAATGTTTCTTGCTTCTAAGCTTGCCATTATTATATAACCTCCTGTAGTCAACAATAAGCGGAAACCGGACTGTCGATAAACCCCCATCTGCTTTGTTCAGCTGTACAACAGCTTTGCCGCGCCCACGGCAACCAGATGGTTAGCCGTGGCACGGCTTTCGCGCATCTGGGGGCTTCTCAACAGTCCGAAGTCTACCTTTTTACAATCTCAATAATCTCGCTAATACTATGATACCAAATAATCCAAAAAAATAAAAGTACCTAAACCAACAAATATTTGTGAAATACTTTATACACATTCACCAACGTTTACAACTTTTACCACAAAACGCGGTCTTCCGTTCGGCGTTTTGCACAAAAAAGGCAGTAAAATCACTCTTAGCTCAATGATCAAACCAAATTTTTGGCGTTTTCCCCAAACTTTAATTGATACTTTTGGTGATATTTCAACAACATATGGTGTTTTTTCGCTTGTACTATCATTTTAAATAATCGCATAGAATTAAGCTGTAAAGCTATCAATTCTTAATGCTGGGGGAAAAATTATGTCACAAGCAAAAAGGCGCTCAAAGAAAACTGTTTTGATAGGGATATTTCTGATAATCGCCGCGGCGGTGTGGGGACTTATAAGGCTGTTTGCGCAAGGCTCCGAGGGAATTTCGGGAGCTACCGACCGCGAGCGCACAGCCTACATAGAAAGCTTCGGCTACGAGGTGGGAACAGTTCCCGACAAGATAGAGGAAATAAGAATACCCGCAAACTTCGACGAAGCCTACGAGCAATACAACGCCATCCAGCGCGAGCAGGGCTTCGATCTGAGAAAATACCGAGCCTATTACGCGAAGAAATACACTTATTCAATAAAGAATTACGACAGCCCTTCGCCCATTCCTATCTGCGCGAATCTTATCGTTATCGACGGAATTATCGTCGGCGCGGATATTTCCTCCTCCGAGGCGGGAGGGCTGATGACGGTGCTGGCGAAGAAATGAAAGTTGTCGGCTTGGAGATAGGCGCTCTTTGCGGAGAATTTTCATTTCTCGGCAAAGCCGAGAAATGAAAATGTGGGGAAAACTCTTGTTTTCCCCACACCCTTTAGCGCTAAGGAGCGTTATTTCGCCGCTTCGCGGCGACCAAGGAAAACCCTTTTGAAAAAGGGTTTTCCTTGGAATCTTTCCCAAAACTTTTTGTATGCCAACGTTGTCGGGCGCGATTTGTTGTCGGCTTCAACAACTGTTATCTAATTTCTAATCTCTAATCTCTAACAACTACACGGGCACCGCCGTCTCATTCAGAATGCTCTCGATGACCGCCTGCGAGTTCAGAAACGCGCTCTGTCCCGCCGCAAGTATTATCCTGTGCGAAAGCACCGCCGGCGCCGCCGACTTTACGTCGTCGGGAGTAGCGAAGCTCCTGCCGTTTATCAGCGCCATAGCCTGCGCCGCGCGGTAAAGCGCGATAGTCGCTCTCGGAGAAGCCCCCAGCTTTATTTCCTGTCTCGTTCTCGTAGCGCTTACCAGCATAAGAATATAAGTCTTGACCTGTTCGGAGACCGTGATTTTGCTTGCCTGCTCCCTCAGCTCCATAACCTCTTCAAGCGACATCACGGGGGATATCTCTATGCTCTGCGGCATTTTTTCCAGCATGCTCCGCTCCGCCCCGCGGTCGGGATAGCCTATCGAAAGCCGCATAAGGAAACGGTCGAGCTGAGCCTCGGGCAGATGATACGTTCCGTATGTCTCGATGGGATTCTGTGTGGCGAGCGTCATAAACGGCACGGGCAGCTTGTGAGTTACCCCGTCGACCGATATCTGCAGCTCCTCCATTGCCTCTAGAAGCGCCGACTGCACCTTCGGAGAAGTTCTGTTTATCTCGTCCGCAAGGAGAAAGTTGCACATCGCCGCGCCCGCGCGGTATTCGGAGTGTCCGCTCTGGTCTATCATCGTATATCCCACAACGTCCGACGGCATAAGGTCGGGCGTAAACTGTATCCTTCCGAAGCTTGCCGAGACCGACTTTGCCAGCGTCTGCGCCAACAGCGTTTTTCCCACTCCCGGAACGTCCTCTATCAGAACGTGCCCTCCCGCGAGCATAGCGCAGATTATCTTTACGATAACGTCGCGCTTTCCGATTATCACCTTTTCGATGTTTTCAACAAGCTGTTCGATTTTAGGGTGCATGGTTTACTCTCCTTGTTCGGTATTGCTTTCCGCTTTTGAAAAAACACAGCCGCAGTAGTTCTGTCTGTATAATTCATATTCGCGCGAAAGCTCGACAGACCTCTGATAGCCGCCTTTTTTCTTAAAATCGCCCGGCAGGAATTTCACGGCGTAAATTTCCGAAAGCTCTTCGCCTATCTCGTTTATCTTCTGCGCGTTTTTCAGCGGACTTATTGATAACGTAGTGCAAAAATAATCGAAATTATACTCTTTGGCATATTTCGCCGCGCGTCCGAGCCTCAGCTTATAGCAGGCAAAACAGCGCTCGCCGCCCTCTTTTATATGCTCAAGACCCTTTACGACGCTGAAGAACTCATTCGCGTCATATCCGTCAACTACGAGCGAAACGGGGTTTTTCACCTTCATCTGCGAGATGAGCCGCTGCTGTTCTTCGGCGCGCCTGATAAATTCCTCTTTCGGCGATATATTAGGGTTGTAGTACAAGACCGTTATCGAAAAATACCGCGACAGATATTCGAGACAATAGCTCGAACACGGCGCGCAGCAGCTGTGCAAAAGCAACCGCGGCGTGCAGTCAAGCGATTTTATCAGCTCGTCAAGCTTATACTGATAGTTTATTTTCTGCATAATATTACTTGTCGGACTGCCGATAAACCCTCATCTGCTTTGTCAGCCGCACCACGGCAGGCACAAAGCCTTGCCGTGGCACGGCTTTCGCGCATCTGAGGGCTTCTCGGCAGTCTGACATATAAACCTTTCTACAGCTTGTCAATGCCTGTGTTTGTCCCTCTGTTCGACCGCCAGCGCGTCGCAGCGTTCGTTTTCGGGATGACCAGCGTGGCCCTTTATCCAGAAAAACTCGGCGTCGTGAACTTCGAGCAGATCAAGCAGTCTTTCCCACAGATCGGGATTAAGCGCGGGCTTTCCGTCGCTTTTCTTCCAGCCTTTACTGCGCCAGCTCTTCGCCCAGCCTTTGGTTATCCCGTCGACCACATACTTGCTGTCGGTGGTTATTTTCACCTTGCACGGATATTTCAGCGCCTCAAGCGCGGTTATCACTCCCATAAGCTCCATACGGTTGTTGGTGGTGTCGGCTTCGCCGCCGCTAAGCTCCTTTTCCCTGCCCTCGCAGCGAAGAATGACCCCATAACCCCCCGGTCCGGGATTTCCGCTGCACGCTCCGTCGGTAAACGCTTCTACGATTTTCATTTTTTCTCCGTTTTGGTTTTCTTCTTTTCGGTTTTATCTTTGTTTTTGTCGGTTTTTGCTTTCACGGGTCCGGTTTTTTGAGGCTTGGTTTTCTCCGGTTTTGTTTTCTCGGGTTTTGCTTTCTGCGTCTTGGCTTTCTGCGTCTTGGCTTTTTCCGGTTTTGCTTTTTCGGGCTTGGCTTTCTGCGGTTTTATTATTTCGGGTCTGGGCTTCGGGGGCTTTTTCAGCTCTTCTTCGATCCGGCGCTTTTCCTTGTCCGAGATATGCGGGCTCGGCTTTAGCCCCGCAAGCTGGGCTATCTGCCCTATTTCCTTTCCGAACACGCCCGTAAGAATTATTATCGGCACGATGATAACGACCGCCGCTGCGCAAAGAACTCCCGCGTGTTCCTCTGACTCGGAAAATACCGGCACAAGCGCGCCGAGGGGCCTTACCCCTTCGCTGTGAACAAACAATTCTCCCGTATAGCTCCACATATTTCCCAGCGATAAAACCGCGACTGCCGATATCGCGGGCTTTATGTTCGGCATTACCAGCCCGAAACATATCCTGAAATGCGAAGCTCCCTCAAGTCTCGCGCTGTGGACCATATCGTCCGGCACAACGCTCATATACCGCTTGAGCAGAAAAACCGAGAGCGGCGAAGCCGCAAACGGCAGTATCAGCGCGAAAAGACTGTCCGAGATACCGAGCTTGAGCATGATAAAATACTGAGGAACATAGACCGAAAGCGGCGTTAAGACCATCGCCCACTCAATAACGCGGTCAAGCGCGCGTATCCCCGGCGCTCTCACCTTTGCGAGAACATACGCCATAGCGCACACTACAGGCACCTGAACGGCGACAGTCACCAGCGACACAACAAACGCCGCAAAGAAATTTCTCGTAAACGGGAGCCCTGTTTCGCCCATGCCGTTAAACAACTCGGAAAAGCTGTCAAAAACCGCCTCAGACGGCAGCAGTCTTATCGGAAACAGTTCCTGCGAGGGAGAGACCGAGCGTACCGCCACGAAATAGACAGGCGCGACAAGACCGAGCGTTATCGCCAGAGCCAATACCGTGACAAAAATTTTGACGAGCAAAAATATCAGCCTTTTCTTTTTCGCGTCCAACTGTTCTCCCTCCCTCCGAAAAAACCATCTGTTTTATGACGGCTTTTTATAAAAAGCTCATCATCGCGTCTGTTTTGAAAGCTTGTCTGTAATTATCCGTACCGCGGCGTAAATCGCTGTTATAATTATCATCATGATAAGACCCGCGGCAAATACCCTTCCCGCGTCGAGCCTTTCGCCGCGGTCGAAGATATACGTCAGCATTCCGTACGCCCCGAAGCTTTCCGCGGGCGTTCCCGTTAAGATCCTGACGACCTCGCTGTTTGTAAACGAGCACGATATCTGTATCAGCGCCGCGAAAGCCAGCTGCGGATATATCGACGGGAGCTGAGCGAAGATAAGCGTCCAGAAAGGATTTTTCACGCCCTCTATCTTTGCCGCGTCGGCTCTTTCGCGGTCGGCTCCGCGAAATCCGCGGCGAAGCGCGAGAAAACCTAACCCAAACACCGTCCACAGCTGTGAGAAAATAACGCAGGGAAGCGCGAATCTCCCGTCCGAAAGCCAGTCTACGGGCACATCCGTAAGCCCCACGCTTAAAAGCAACGAGTTAAGCGGAGCGCGAAGCCCGCCCGAAAGCCATACCGCCGCAGTAACCGTGCCTGTAAGCGACATTACAAACAGCGCCACGGTAATGATATCCGCTATTCTTTTATTAAGGTATTCCAAACCCCATGCCGCAAGAACGCTCAGCACAAGGCCGCCTATACCAGCCGCTGCGAAAATGAGCATGGAGTTTGCCATTGCCCGCGAAAATTTTCCGTCAAACATAAACAGACCGCGAAAGTTGTCAAATCCCACGAAGCTCGGCAGTCCCGTCATCTCATAGCTGAAAAACGACAAAACGACCGTCATAAGCACGGGCGCTATGAAAAACGCCAGAAACAACACCATAAACGGCGCGGCAAGAAGATACGCGTCCCTGTGCTTTTTCATTGCCTGTATGGTTTTGTTTTTCTTTTTTGCGGACACTGTATTTCCTCCTTTACCGAATTATTTATGTCATTTTCGGGAAAGCCCGTCTTTTATAAGCTTCGCGTAGCGCGTGGCGGCCTCCGCGGCGGTGAGTCTGTCCTCTCTCGCCTCGGTATAGGCGCTGTAAACTCCGCTGTAAAACAAAGACAAAGACGGGCTTTTGGATATCTCGTTTATTCTCGAAGCCTGCGCGCCGAAACGCCTGTATTCCGCGGGCGACTGTCTGAGATTTGAGATAACGGCTATGTTTGAAGTAGCGTATATCCCCGACGAAGCCGCCTCTCTCATTACCCCGAACCTTGTCTGTATCTCGGGCTGTGTAAACCAGCGGATAAACTCCCACGCCGCCGAGATGTTCCGGCTGTCGGCAAAGATGACCGCGCCGAGAGAATTTGTGTTTGTGCTGTAATCCAGAAACTCGTTTCCGTTGCTGTCAGTCCTCAGCGTTCCGGGAACGTGCGAAACGCTCCACAGTCCGCGTATCTCGGTCATATCCGAAAGCTCTCCGTAAAACCGAGAGTAGTCGGCTATCACTATCGGCATCCTGCCCGACTTAAACATTCTCAGCGCGTCATAATCCTCGGGACAGCCGTATTCCGTATAAAAAGACGCGTAGCGCACAAACGCCGATTTTACATAGGCGTCGCTCAGATCGGGGACAGCGCCGTTCTCATATCTCTTCCCGCTCTGACTGAGCATTATCATAAACGCGTTTCCCGCCGAAAAATCGGACGGATCTCCAAGTCCCGCGCAAAGTCCGTGCTCTTTGAGCGCAGGGAGCATATCCTCCAGCTCGTCCCACGTTTCGGGCACGGAAAGCCCGAGCTCCTCCAGAATATCCGTGCGGCAGAACATCATCGGAAAACTGCTTATAAGCGGTATCCCGTAAACGCCGCCGTTATATTCGTACAGCCTTGTGACTCCGACGGGGCTGCGGTTGTTGACCGTATCATAGTCCGAAAGCGAGGTAAGATTAAGCACCCGCCCTCTTTTCACAAGCTCATATATCTTGTCCTCGTCCACAAACAGCGCGACGTCTGGCGCTCTGTGCGAAACAGCCGTTTCAAGCAGGTTTTCCGTGCCCTCAGAGATCAGGATATCGCCCTGATAATCTCCTAAAAGGCTGTTTAATATCTCCGCGTCGCCGATATCCGACACAACGCTTATCGTCCGGCCGCGGTCAGCCTGGCTGTCCCTGAAAAACGAGCCCCAGAATCTCAGCCAGCCGAACCAGAGCTGTTTGAAAAAGCCGCGCGACAAACCGCGGAATTCCTCGTGTACGGTCTTCAGCTCGAAATAATCCGCCTCGACATAGCTGCTTTTGTTTACGCCTATCCACTCGTAAACCGAGCTTAGGCACTTTCTCAGGTCGATAAGGTCGCTCGGCTCTTTTTCCTCATAGCCTTTAAGCAGCTTTGCGAGTATCTCAAGTTCGGAGTCGTTTATCTGTCCGCCCGAGGCGTGCTCGATGGCGTTTTTTACCGACTCCACCTCGCTGCCGTAATATCCGAAGTGACCGTATATTTCCCCGCCGTCGGCGAGGTTCATTATCTCCAGCACAAGCTTTTCCAGCGTATTCAGCGCGTCTCCCGCTTTTCCGTTTACCGCCTCAAACGCTATCGTGTTTTTGCCGGCGTTAAGATGAATAAAGATAAGCTCGTCGGTGTCGGTGCGCGGAGAAACATTCTGCCAATCGGAAGAAAACGGTATCTCCACGGCGTTTAACTCCTCGCACGGCACAGTGCCGTTTACGCTTATTCTCCTGTACAGCGGAAGCCCCGAGCCGACGTTTACCCTGCACTTTATATTAAGCGCATAATACCCTTCGTTCGGCGCCGACACCTCGTAGAAAAGCGTCTGACCCGCGGTGTTCCAGCTGTCCGCGCCGATGGTGTTATAGCGTGTATATGTGGGGTGAGAGGGGCTTACGGCGCTGTCAGACGGCTCGGACGTAGGACGAAGCACCACAGAGTTTGTATACTTCGGCATTTCCGCCTCAACTAAAATCGCCGTTCCGTCGATAAGCGCGGGCGTATCCGAAAGCTGTTCCGCCGTCGGGCGTATCTCGCTGTAAGAAACGTTTTCGGTGTTGGGACAGAATCTCAGCGAGCTTATGAAAAAGTCCGTCGAAACTCCGTAAAGCGTGAGCGTATGCTCTCCGCGGGAGAGGTAAAACCACAGCGGCCCGTCCGATATCGTGCTCGACCTCGCCTTGGATGTTATGCTCGTGTCGTATTTCACAAGCTCGGGCAAAAGCTGGTTTTTATATTCGCCGTCAAGACGTATGGACGTCTTGTTCTTCCAATATCTGTAAAACCTTATCTCTCTCGCTTCGTCAAACGGATATTCTCCGTCTATGCCGACCCCGAAGGAAACATAAGAGTTGTTTTCGCTTATCGAGAAATAGCTCATCTCAAAGCAGTAAAAGCCCTCGCTGCGCACGCTGACGTCCCACGAGACCGTACCCGTGCCCTGCCACGAAAGCATACCGAAGGTGTCCGCGTCCGCCGAAACGGCACACTCCGCGCTGCCCGCGGCAGTAAATCTGTCTATCGGGATAGAGACGCTTTCCGAGGGATAATTCGCCTCGGCGTGTCTCGCGAGATATCTTTCATAAGAATTTTCGGCGGAAAGAGCTTTAACGGAAAAATTTATTTCTTCGACCGCATCACCCGTGCCGTTTTCACTCGCGCGCGCGGAATATATGAAACTGTTCGAGCTTACCGCGCACAGCGATACTGCCGCCGCAACAACAAGCGCCGCGATCTTTTTCATTTCAGCTCCACCCCCTTAACAATTTGTAATACACTCATCAAGAAATACATATACGATTTTATTATATCAAATTTTGTGCTCATTGTCAACTAAATACGACCAAAAACGCCAAAGCAGACTACTTGGCACAAATTTCTCCGATAATTTTTGGCGATTTTTCACAAATTATCCTCAGGCTCTTGAAAATCGGACGAAAAAATGGTAGAATGTTGTATGTTGTATATTATATTATTGATAATGTCGCTGTAGCTCAGCAGGATAGAGCGACCGCCTCCTAAGCGGTAGGTCGGAG
>JAFLUG010000041.1 GCA_022508885.1 Oscillospiraceae bacterium
ACCTATGACCCTCTGCTTGTAAGGCAGATGCTCTCCCAGCTGAGCTAAACTTCCACGCTTGTCGCCGACGGGCGACTATTTTATTATACTCTTTTCACTGCAAATTGTCAAGAGCATTTTTCAAATTTTTTCTCAAATTCCCCTTTTCAGCAATTTCAACATATCATCGCTATTAAATATATACTTTTTGTCACAAAAATGACAACAAACCTCCGTGGTCTCCTGCTCTTCGGCAAGCCTCGCGAGCTCCTTTCTGCCCAATGAGACCAAAATACTTTCGGTTCTTTCGCGCGAACAGTCGCAGCGATACTCCGCCTTCCATTCGTCCAAAACCTCTCCGCCAAGACCCGAAAGAGCTTTCAATGCGATTTTTTCGGGAGTAAGATCCTCTTCGAGCATTTTTCCTATCTCGTCCATATTGGAAAGATTATCGTCCAGCGTCTTTACGGCGTCGTCCGAGATCGGCGGCACGACCTGAACCATATATCCGCCCGCCGCCTTTACCTTCGCGTTTTCATCAAACAGAATGCCGAGCGTAAAGACCGTCGGGAGCTGTTCGCTTATAGAATAGTATTCTGTCAACACCCGCGCGATATTCCCCGACGAAAGCGGAATTTGCCCGACATACGGCTCTTTTAATCCCATATCTTTTATCACCGTAAGATGCCCGTCGCTTCCGACAAGGCTTTCCACGTCCTCCGCGTCTGCTTTCGGATCTCCCGCGCAGCATTTCACGTTTCCGCGGTAGTCCGAAACCGCCGTTAAAACTCCGCATTTTCCGCCGCCGTTTATCCTGACCGTAAGCCGGTCGTCCTCGTATTTAAGCATACTTCCCATAAGCGAAGCCGCCGCCGCCATTCTTCCCAGCGCCGCCGCTACCGCGGGCGAAGCGTCAAAAAGTCTCTCTATCTCCCTTACGATATCCGTCGCGTCGATAGCCGCGCAAAGCACGCCGCCTGTATCCGAAAGCGCTCTGACAATCTTTCCCATTTTTCCACCTTAGTATACATTAATAATTATATTTACTTTTTTCTCGCGAAGATCAACAGCTTCTCGCTTGTTTCGCACGGCTTGTCAAACGTCAGGTACTCATAGATATTTACAACCTCAAAGCCGCATTTTTCAAGCATTTCTTTCAGCTTGTCCTCTCCGATCGCTATCTCCCGAAAACTCTCCCCGCCTCGTATATACGAGCCGTCCTCCTGCTCAAAAAATATATCGAGATCGATAGAAACGCCGTTGTCCTCTTCGGAATATTCATTCAGCCACACGCAATACGCGCCGTCCGCGTCATACACAAACGTGTTGTCCGCAAGAACCTCACGGTGCTTGTAAACCGTGTTTACGTCAAACACAAACGCTCCGCCGGGCTTAAGATTTTCGTTCACCCGACGAAAGCATTGCTCTATCTCCGTTATGCTTTCGAGATGATTTAAACTGTCGAGCGTTGAGATCACCGCGTCAAATTCCTCGCCGAGGTCAAGCTCCGTCATATCCTGACACACCCAGAAAATTTCGGGAGCTTTCGCCATGGCTTCCGAAAGCATTTCGGAGGAGCCGTCCAGCCCCACAACATCAAAACCGATTTTCCTGAGCCTTGCCGTGAGATTTCCCGTTCCGCAGCCGATATCCAGCAGTCGATTTACGTTTGCCTGCCCGAGTATTTTTGCGTAATATTCCGCAATTTCCTCATACGGAACATTCTGCGTAAGCTCATCGTAAACCTCCGCGAAATCTCCGTATCCGCGCGTCACTTAAGTTCTCCCGAGATCCTGTCAAGAATTATGTTATACCCGCCCGCACTCTGATATGTAAGCGTTTTGTTTACGCGGGAGATCGTCGCGGTAGAAGCGCCCGTCTGCTCCACGATTTTCGTGTACACGTCGCCTCTTTTAAGCATAACCGCGACCATAAGTCTGCGTGAAAGCGCGTCTATTTCCTGCGGAGTACACAAGTCCTCAAGAAATCTGCGTATTTCCTCTTCATTTTCAAGTGAAGCAAACGCCTTGCACAAAATATCAAAATACTTTTCGTCGATCATGATTTTGCCCTCCTTAAAACTAAGTGTTAATGATATATTAGCACAATAAAGCGAAAAAGTCAAGGGCTTTCACACAAAAAAGCAGACAAAGGTTCAGTTATCCTTGTTTTCGGCTATATTCAGTATGCTCTTTTTCGTTTGCTTGGCGTACCGCACCGCCTCGGACGCTCCGCCGCTGTTGTGCTCGATATAGCATATAACAAGCTCCGAGCGCTCGACCATATTTTTGTTGCGCATTTTTATTACTCCCTTGAAATACGCCGTTTTCAGTTGACGTCGTACAATTATCAGCGCTTTCTCCGCAAAAGTATTGACAAAACCAAAATTATATGCTATAATATAGCCGTAGGATCCAAGAATACTACATTGCGCAAAAATGCCCCGCGCTGTATTGCCGTACAGCGCGGGGCGGTCTTTTGCTAAGGCTCAGCCGGTCATTCGTCTCTGTCGAGCCATTTGCTTATGTAATTTGCCACTACACTCGCTATGACAGAGATAACAAATCCAAGAATACTCATATCTATCGCGCACCTCCTTCCGCTTTGGACTTCCGGAGGAACCGGCGCTTATATTGTACCACAAAATGCAAATGCTGTCAATTTTTGACCGAAAACATTGATAAAGAAAAGACCCCCTATATCAAAAATAGGGGGCTTTTACTATATTCCGTCCGCTTATTTGCTCTTTATGTACTCGTCCATTGCCTTTGCCGCGGTTTTTCCCGCGCCCATGGCGAGGATAACGGTCGCCGCGCCCGTAACCGCGTCGCCGCCCGCGAAAACTCCCTCGCGAGAGGTCTGACCGACTTCGTCCGCTATGAAACAGCCGTGCTTGTTGGTCTCAAGACCCTTGGTCGTGTTTCTGATGAGCGGATTGGGAGACGTGCCTATCGACATAACTACGCAGTCAACATCAAGCACAAACTCGCTTCCCTGCTTTTCAACGGGTCTGCGGCGACCAGAAGCGTCAGGCTCGCCAAGCTCCATTTCTATGCACTTCATGCCCGTTACAAACTTGTGTTCGTCGCCGAGTATCTCAACGGGGTTGTTGAGAGTCTTGAAGATAATGCCCTCTTCCATTGCGTGTTCTACCTCTTCTTTACGCGCGGGCATTTCCTCCAGGCCGCGGCGGTATACGATATAAACGTTCTCCGCGCCTAAACGCTTTGCGCAGCGCGCCGCGTCCATCGCAACGTTTCCTCCGCCTACGACAGCCACGCTGGTGTTCTTTTTAATGGGAGTATCCGAGCCTTCTTTATAGGCTTTCATAAGGTTTACTCTCGTAAGGAACTCGTTCGCTGAGTAAACGCCCTTAAGGTTCTCTCCGGGAATATTCATAAATCTCGGAAGTCCCGCGCCCGAGCCGATGAAGATAGCCTCATACCCCTGCTCGAAAAGCTCGTCTATCTCGATGGTCCTGCCTATTACAACGTTGGTCTCTATCTTCACGCCAAGAGCTTTGAGGTTTTCAACCTCGTGAGCGACTATCGCCTTGGGCAGTCTGAACTCGGGAATACCGTAGACAAGCACTCCGCCCGCAAGGTGAAGCGCCTCGAAAACAGTAACGTCATAGCCCATTTTCGCGAGGTCTCCCGCGCAGGTAAGACCCGAGGGTCCCGCGCCGATGACCGCGCACTTGTGTCCGTTTTTCGCGGGAGCTTTCGGAGCTTCCGCGCAGTTTTTGTTGTGGAAGTCAGCGACAAAGCGCTCAAGCCTGCCGATACCCACCGGCTCGCCCTTTACTCCGCGCACGCACTTTTGCTCGCACTGTGTTTCCTGAGGGCATACTCTTCCGCAGACAGCGGGCAGCGAGCTGCTCTTGGCGATAATGTCATACGCGCCCTCAAAGTCCTTTTCGCGTATCTTTTCTATAAACTCGGGAATGTCGATAGATACCGGACAGCCCGAAACGCACGGTCTGTTTTTGCAGTTGAGACAGCGCTCTGCCTCGTCAACAGCCTGTGCCTCGGAATAACCGAGCGCAACCTCGTCGAAATTCTTGTTTCTTATATTCGGCTCCTGTGCGGGCATTTCGTTTTTCTTAAGACTCATATTCGGCATCTGTCACACCCCCTTGAAAAGATTGCAGACTGCTTCGCGCTTTTTCGCTTCAAATTCGCGGTACATTGCGCCGCGCTCGAGCGACTCGTCAAAGTCCACAAGATGTCCGTCAAAGTCTGGACCGTCCACGCACGCGAACTTCGTCTCTCCGCCGACAGTCAGGCGGCAGCCGCCGCACATTCCCGTGCCGTCGATCATTATCGGATTCATTGAGACCACGGTCTTTACGTTATATTCTTTCGTCAGCTTGCTGACAAACTTCATCATAATAACGGGACCTATCGCTATTACCTCGTCGTACTGATTTCCCGCCTCGATAAGCTCTTTGAGAGCGTCTGTCACAAGCCCCTTTGTGCCGTAAGAGCCGTCGTCCGTCATTATCTTCATAACATCGGAGCAGGCCTTGAACTCGTCCTCAAGGATAACCAGATCCTTGTTTCTGAAGCCTACTATCGAGTGTACCTCGCACCCCAGACCGTGCAGCTTTTTCGCAATGGGATACGCTATGGCGCAACCCACGCCGCCGCCTACAACAGCAACTTTTTTAAGCCCCTCGGTATGCGAAGCAACCCCCAAAGGTCCCACGAAATCCTGTATGTATTCGCCCTCTTTTTTGTGATTCAAAAGCTCGGTGGTCGCTCCCACTATCTGAAATATAATGGTGACCGTTCCCTTGTCGCGGTCAAAATCCGCCACAGTAAGCGGTATTCTCTCGCCGTCCTCGTTTACGCGCAGAATGATAAACTGCCCCGGCTCGGCTTTCTTAGCAATAAGCGGAGCTTCGATATCCATCAGAGTAACGGTGGGATTAAGCTCCTTCTTCCTGACAATTTTATACATCAAACACAAACTCCCTTCCGAAAATGTACTTTATAATTATATCACATCACTTTGAAAAATTCAATAGCTTTTTAAAAGCAAGCTTTATTTCCCAAGAAATATCAGCTTAATTTTCATCTAACTTTTACAAAAAATCCCTTGACAATTTATTTATTATGCATTATAATGTGGATTATCCGATAATTTACAGACAGAATTATCTGATTCAAAAGGGGGAAAACCGTACATGATAAAAACGCTTGCTAAATGTATAAGACAGGCGGCGCTGCCCGCGATACTCACGCCGATCTTCGTGCTGTGCGAAAGCTTTATCGAGGTGTCCATTCCGAGCGTAATGGCAAACCTCATAGACTATGGAATAACAGTAGGAAATATGGACTTAGTCGTTCGCTATGGGATAGAGCTTCTTATACGCACGCTTATCGCGCTGGCTTTCGGAGCTGTCGCGGGATATACCGCGTCGCGCGCCTCGTCGTATTTTTCGAGGAACGTAAGACACGATATGTACTATAACATTCAGAGCTTCAGCTTTTCAAACATCGACAGGTTCTCCCCCGCAAGTCTTGTGACGCGCCTTACCACCGACGTTACAAACGTACAGATGTCGTTTCAGATGCTTACAAGAGTTGTGTTCCGCGCTCCCGCCATGCTGGTTTTCGCGTTTACCTTCGCTTATCAGGCAAGCCCCGAGCTTTCAATGATATTCCTGTGGGTAATTCCGTTTTTGGCGGTCGTACTCGCGGTTATCGTGAGATTTGCTTTCCCTATGTTCAGAAAAGTATTCACCACCTACGACGACCTCAACAACGTAGTAGAGGAAAATCTCCGCGGTATACGCGTCGTAAAGAGCTTTGTGCGCGAGGAGCATGAGATAGGCAAATTCGGAAAGATATCCGAGAAGATATACGACCGCTTTACCAGAGCCGAAAAGACGGTCGCTTTCAACGCTCCCGCCATGCAGGTCTCGGTTTACACCTGCATAATCCTTATCTCGTGGCTCGGCGCACAGGCGGTAGTAGCCAGCGGAAACAACGAAGCTCTCGGTCTTACCACGGGCAGCCTTATGGAGCTGTTTACCTACACAATGCAGATACTTATGAGCCTTATGATGCTTTCGATGATATTCGTAATGCTCACAATGTCCAAAGCGAGCGCCGACCGCGTATGCGAAGTGCTCAACGAGAAAAGCGACCTTTCCGACGGCGAGCGCAATTTGACGGAAGTAATGGACGGCTCGATAGAATTCAAAAACGTAAGCTTCAGATATTTCAAGACCTCCGAAAAGGCGGCGCTCAATAACATCGACCTCAGGATAAAAAGCGGCGAAACTATCGGGATTATCGGCGGCACGGGCTCTTCAAAATCCACGCTCGTGCAGATGATACCGCGCCTTTACGACACCGACGAGGGCGAGGTTTACGTCGGCGGGGAAAACGTCCGCGACTATAACATCGAGGCTCTCAGAAACAACGTCGCCATGGTATTGCAGAAAAACACCCTGTTTTCGGGAACTATCGCCGAGAATATCCGCTGGGGCGACGAAAACGCCACCGACGAAGAAGTCGAGCGCGTCTGCCGATTAGCCTGTGCCGACGAGTTTGTGCAGTCGTTCCCCGACAAGTATAACACATACATAGAGCAGGGCGGGACCAATGTTTCGGGCGGACAGAAACAGCGCCTGTGCATTGCGCGGGCGCTGCTCAAAAAACCTAAGATTCTTATACTCGACGACTCCACCTCGGCGGTGGACACTCACACCGACGCGGTTATCAGAAAGGCTTTCAGAGAAGAGATACCCGACACCACGAAAATCATTATCGCCCAGCGAGTTTCCTCCGTCTGCGACGCGGACAGGATAATCATAATGGACGAGGGAAGGATAGCGGACATCGGCACTCACGACGAGCTTTACAACCGCGGAGGAATTTACCGCGAAATATACGATTCTCAGACGAAAGGAGCGGCGGAAGATGAGCAATGACAGCATAAAAAGCGAGAAAATGCCCGCAGGACCGGGCGGCAGACCTCCTCGCGGCGCGCGCGTTCCGATGAAGTTCGATAAAAACGTCATAAAGCGCCTTTTCGCTTATATGAAGCCCTTTCGTAAAAGACTGATAGTCGTTGTCGTCTGCATTATCGTCAGCGCCCTCGCAAGCGTTATGTCCTCGCTGTTTATCAAAACGCTTATCGACGACTACATACTGCCGCTTGTTGAAACGACCGCAAACGGCGGACAGGCGGATTATTCCGGGCTTTTGCGCACTATTTTCATTATGGCGGGACTGTTTGTTTTCGGCGCGGGCTGCTCGCTGTTACAGGCAAGAATCATGGCGACCGTTTCACAAGGCGTGCTTAAAAGTATCCGCGACGAAATGTTTTCGCATATGCAGACCTTGCCGATAAAATACTTTGACACTCACACCCATGGCGACGTAATGAGCTTTTACACCAACGATACCGACGCCATGCAGCAGATGTTGTCTCAGTCGCTCCCCCAGGTCATCTCCTCGGGGATAACGCTGTTTTCCATTTTCTGCTCGATGCTCAGTCTATCCGTGTGGCTTACGCTTACGGTGGTGGTATTCCTTGCGTTTATCCTGTTTATCACCGCCAATATAGCCAAAAAATCCGGAACGTATTTCGTCCGCCAGCAAAGCTCCATGGCTAAGGTAAACGGCTATATCGAGGAGATGATAAACGGACAGAGGGTCATCAAAATTTTCTGCCGCGAGCAGAAGGCGAAAGAGGGCTTTGACGCGCGCAACTTCGAGCTTTCGGAAAACGTCTGCAAGGCCAACGCCTACGCAAATATCCTCATGCCCGTAAACAACTGCATGGGATATTTCCTGTATGTGATACTCGCGGTCGTGGGCGGTTTCTTGGCGATAAACGGCGTTACGAACGTCGCGTGCTTTACGGTAAACACCCTCACGCTCGGTGCGATAGCGTCGTTCTTACAGCTTTCGCGCAGCTTTATCGGACCTATCGCTCAGGTATCCCAACAGCTCAACTCCGTTGCTATGGCAATGGCGGGAGCGGGAAGAATTTTCGCGCTTATCGACGAACCGAGCGAGACCGACAGCGGCTATGTAACGCTTGTAAACGCCAAGTATGACGAAAACGGAAGTCTCACCGAGACCTCCGAGCACACCCGCCTGTGGGCTTGGAAACACCCCCACACCGCCGACGGCTCCGTTACATATCAGGAGCTTAAGGGCGATATCGTCCTTGACATGGTCGACTTCGGCTATGTCCCCGAAAAGCTCGTTTTACAGGATATTAACATCTTCGCCGAACCGGGGCAGAAGGTAGCCTTTGTGGGCGCAACCGGCGCGGGAAAAACCACGATAACAAACCTGATAAACCGCTTTTACGACATAGACGACGGAAAAATACGCTATGACGGGATAAACATAAACAAGATAAAAAAATCCGACCTGCGGCGTTCGCTCGGCGTAGTCTTACAGGACGTAAACCTGTTTACAGGAACGGTAATGGACAATCTGCGCTACGGAAAACCCGAAGCTACCGATGAAGAATGCATAGCCGCGGCAAAGCTCGCAAACGCGGATAACTTCATCAGAATGCTTCCCGACGGGTATAACACCGTCCTCAAGGGCGACGGAAGCGGACTTTCCCAAGGTCAGCGCCAGCTTATTTCAATTGCCCGCGCGGCAGTCGCCGACCCGCCCGTTATGATACTCGACGAGGCGACAAGCTCGATAGACACCCGAACCGAAGCAATAGTACAAGCGGGCATGGACGCGCTTATGAAAGGGCGCACAGTCTTCGTGATAGCCCACAGGCTCTCGACAGTCAGAAACTCGGACGTTATCATGGTCTTAGACCACGGAAGGATAATCGAGCGCGGCTCACACGAAAAGCTCATCGCCGAAAAGGGACAGTACTACAGGCTCTATACGGGAGCGTTCGAGTTGGAATAAAATAATGTTAGAAAACCGCGCTCGGGAAATCACGGGCGCGGTTCTTTATTTGATTTCAATTATTCCGTTGTTAAGCGCCTCGCAAGCTCGATATAATTCTCAAGCGTCAGCTCCTCGGCTCTCGCTGTCGGCTTTATTTTAAGCTCGGAGAAAACGTCGGAAAGCTCCTGCTTTGTGATATCAAGCTCGGCGGAGAGCGGGTTTAAAAGCTGTTTTCTGCGTTGGGAAAATCCCGAGCGGATAAGCCGAAACAGCGTTTTTTCAATATCCTTCGGCAGTTGGTTTTCATTTGTTATCTCAAGCTTTATAACCTCGCTGTCAACATTCGGCGAGGGCATAAAGCTTCCGCGGTTTACTCTGAAAAGAAGCTTTGGCTTGCTGTAATAGCGCACGGCATACGAAACCGCGCCGCTTTCTCTTGTTCCGGGCGCGGCGCATATCCTGTCGCCCGCCTCTCGCTGAACCATCACCGTAAGCGACTTTACGCTCAGTCTGCTTTCGAGAATTTTCATGATAACCGGCGAGGTGATATAATACGGCAAATTCGCGCAGATAACCGTTTCTTTATTGCCGAATTTGTTTACGATTTCCGAAAGCTCGGTCTGCATAACATCGGCGAAAATTACTTCTACATTGTCAAACTCCGCGAGCGTTTCATCCAAAATAGGCTTTAACCGCTCGTCAAGCTCGATTGCGATGACCCTGTCACACCGCTTGGCAAGCTCGCGCGTAAGCACCCCCACACCCGTGCCTATCTCAATGGCGCACACACCCTCGCGGCAGCCGCCCATTTCCGCAATCTTCGGGCAGACCGCGGGATTTATCAGAAAATTCTGACCCAGCGCTTTCGAGAACGAAAACCCGTGCCGCTCAAAAAGGTCTTTAATCACGCCGATGTTTGTAAGCTCCATTTGATTGTTCAATAACCCTCGCTTCCCGCAAGGCTCGTGTCGTTTTCTATCCAGTCGTTTACATTAAACTCGGTGAACCGCTCGGCGCTGTCACGCACAAAAACGCGCTCTATCCCCGCGTTTATTATCAGTCTCTTGCACATAGAGCAAGGCTCGGTGTTTCCCGCAAGCTCGCCGCTTTTCGCGTCAAGACACGCGAGGTAAAGCGTTGAGCCCATCATCTCCGCACGCGGGGCGGAGATTATGCAGTTTGCCTCGGCGTGGACAGAGCGGCAAAGCTCATAGCGCTGTCCGCGCGGAACGCCGAGTTTTTCGCGCGTGCATTCTCCCACGTCGCAGCAGTTTTTCCTGCCGCGCGGCGCGCCGTTGTAACCCGTCGCGATGATACCGTCGTTCTTTACGATTATCGCGCCGAAATTCCTGCGCAGACACGTCCCTCTTTCCGCAACCGTCTGCGCGATGTCAAGATAATAATTCGCCTTGTCAACTCTCATAATGCGCTCCTTAATATTATGTAATTTCCCCGCGTATACGCGGAATTTTGAAATCCCTTTTTCATCACTGTATTTTCTCAACGGAAACAAGCTCTCTTACTGTTGTGCCGATGTCGGTCTTATTTGAATAGTGTTCGATTCTCATATCCTTTACGGTGATCCTCGCTTTGACATATTCGTACTTCTCAATGTCCGACAAAGCTAAATCATGATTGTCTGCGTCAGGCAACGATATCCGTCCGTCGTCACACATTACATTAAAGCCCTCGCTATAGGGGTGCGGGCTTATCCTATCGGGATGTTCTATCGAATACACTACGGGATATGCGTTTACCGTCGGGTCAATAAAAAAGTGGGTATACTCTCCGTCGCCGATCTGAATAATACCATCAAGCACAAGCTCGCCGTCAAGGATAATGTGCTGCCCTATGATTTGCCCGCGCGTGTCCGCCAAACATTTCGCTTCCTTTACGGTCATGCTCTGCTCTCCGATTTGCAGAACGTCGCCCGCCTTTACCCTGAAATACTCGGGGTTTTCAATAGGAGTGCTGCCCGTTTTCTCCAATACCTTGGGGTCGTCCAGACTGCTTTCAAAAACCGGCTCAGACCACCGCGCGAACGCGAAATCAAACTGTGCACGACTAATTTCTTTCTCATAAGACAATGCCTCGTAAGACGATATTTCGGAGGAATCTACTATGTTTCCGTCATGAGTTAAGAAGCTGTTTGCCTCGGAAAAATATACGGTGCTCCCGTCGGGCGCGATAAAACTGTCGGGAGCTTCCGGCTCGGAAGAGCTTTCGCTGTCAGAGCTTGTCTGTGTGCTCTCGGAGCTTGTGCTGTCCGGCGACGCGGTGCTTTCCGAACCGAGCGAGCTTGTTGAACCGCTCGGAGTGTCGGAGCTTTCGGGCTGTTCGCCGCCTGTGCAGGCGGTGAGTAAAAGAGCTGAAATCAAGACGATTGCTGTTAATTTTTTCATACGTTTTCTCCTTATTGTTTTAAAGATATTAAAAACAAAGCTGTCCGCGCGTTCAGTCCTTAAGCGCGGGTCGCTTTCTTTTCCGGTGTAAAATTACCGCAGCCGCGGTCAAAGCCAAAACCGCCGCCAATGAAATGAAAAGTGAAATTATCTTAATAACGGTCGGCTTGTGCTCAACCGTTATCCTGCCCGACGCGCCGTGCAGGTCTACCTGCACAATTCCGTTGTCGGTCATGGAAATTTTCAGCTCGTTTCCGTTTTCGTCATGCGCCTCATAGCCCTTATACCAGATATACGGAACCGTCGCGAACTCAACGCTCTCGTTCAGCTCAAAAGTAAGCGATCCGTTCTCGCGCTCGCAGGGGAGCGACTCGCCGCTGCTGAGCAAAACGGTCTGACCCATTGCCGAAATAATGTCTTTCCCGTGGGCGTTAGCCGCACGCGGAAGCCACTCGCCCATTCCCACATGATACGTTTCGCTTACGTTATTCGTATAATAGTCGGGCTCATACGTTTCTCTGTGACCCACCCCCGCGATAAGCACATGAACAAGCGCTGTCAGAAGCGCCGCCGCCGTGACAACAAGCATGGTCGGTCTCTGAGTTTTTGTGTACTTCGCGATATAGAAAACATAAACCGTTCCCGCGATTATCAGCAGGATCGAAGCGGGCGCGAAGAATCTCCACGGAAACTGCATGAAATCAAGGACTGCCGACAAATATTCCCACGGCACGAGGTCTGTTGATAAAACCGCGAGGACTATTCCGATTATAAGAAAGGTATCGGCAATAACTAAAATATCCTTTCGCTTTTTCGAGTTTTTTTCGCGCAGATACCGCTTTGAAACGGGTGAACGGCGTGTGAGGAACACTCTCGGAACACACAGCAGGAATACGGGGAACTTCATGCCCGCTATACCGTTGTGTACTATCTCCCGAAACAAGCCTACAAACGGTATCACATAATCCACCGTATGAAACGCCGACTGTTCCACCGACATCTCGCACGAATTCAGAAGCTCCAATAGCGGCAGCCAGTAATATGCCGTAAGCCAGACCGCACAGCCCGCCGTTACAGCAAGCGTCACAAGCTTTTTGGGAGCTTTGAGTATCCTCTTTATAAAGATGACCGAAACGATAACGCACAGTCCCAGCGCCAGCACTGTGGAGATGGTATGGCTCAGAAGCATTCCGACAAACCCAAAGCCTATTATATACGGCTTTTTGAAATCGCCGAAGATAAAATCGTACAGCCCGTATAATATCAGCGGCCAGAACACATACGCAAGCACCTCTCCCAGCGCAAAGCGTGTGATGATGTTGTCTATCCTGTAAGTCGACAGCACATACAAAACCGCCCCTATCGTCCCGCAGACAGGGCTTTTCGTAATTGCCCTCATAAAAACAAACATAAACCAGTATGAAAGGGCGTTGCAAATACCGAGAAAAATCACCATGCTCTCGCTTATCCCGACTCCCGCAACTCTCAGAAGCGCGGGGATAAACAAAAAAATCTCCGGATAGGCAAAGCCCGCGTAGCCCCCGCCGCCGAAATAGAGATAGTCTATTCCCGAAAAAAGGTTGTTGTTTTCAATATTATATTTCAGCGCCTCAACGCGCAGATAGTGATACAACGAATCGTGTCCCGCTATAGGGCTGTCGGTCGGAATAAGCATACACGCCAAAAACACATTTACCAATATAAAGCATATGGCGCAGATTATTTCAGTCGAATTCTGTTGGACAAATGTAAAGAATCTGTTTTTTAAATTATTTGCTGTCATTTTGCCTCCGAGACGTTTGTTAAAATGTAATAGGTAGTTTTTAAATTAAAACTATTATACCACATTCCCCCTGTTTTGTCAAACAAATATAAAACAATCCGAAAATCCCCAAAAATCACCGACCGCTGTTGACAGTATTTTCACCGGAAATATGTTATATTTTAAATCAGCTTAATGGCTTTTAAACTGAAAGGAATATAAAAATGACGGAAAAGACAAAAAAACTGATTGCTATGGGGAAAGCAATCCCGTGGAGGGAGATCATTACGCAAAAAGCGGTGTGGGTAATAGCGGGGATCGCGCTTGAGATAGGCGCCTCCGATTTCTATGCCGCGCCCGCCGCCTCGGCGCTTTTAGCGGGCGTCTCGGGAAAGAAGGCTTGGTTTGTTCTGGCGGGCGGAATTTTAGGAGCTATTGTACATGGCTTTCCCGCCGCGCTTACAAGCATAGCGGCTATGGCTATCGTGCTTGCCGCGCGGATAATCCCCGACCTTAACAAAGTTACCCTGCGCGCGGCAGAGCGCTTTGCCGCAGCCGCGGGGGCCTGCTTTTTCTCGCGGATAGCCGAGGCAGAGCAGACCACAGATTTTTTTACGGTGATAATCGCGGGTCTGTGCGCGGGAATTTTTGCCGCAAGCGTAGTTATGCTCGAGCATTACTCCTCAAAACGGGGACTTAATCCAAACGAGCTGTATGTCCATACTCTTGTCGGGATAATAACCGCGCTTGGATTTTTATCGCTCGGCGCGCTTAATTATCCTGTTGTAAACATAGGACGTCTTGTTTTCGGAACTGCTTTTTTATGCGTTATATCAAGAAAAGGACTTGTATGGGGAGCCGTTTTCGGAATACCCGCGATATTCGGACTGTGCGCCGCGAATTTTGAAATGGGCGCGGGCGCGGCGGGATTCGCCGTAGCGGCGCTTATGAGCGGAGTATTTATAAAGCATGGAAAGATCGCGAGGGCGGCGGGTTTTGTATTCTGCGCGGCGGCTGGCACGCTTGTTTCGGGAGCGGACGAAGGTTCTCTCAGAATAATAATCGAAGCCGCCGCCGCGGGCGCGCTGTACATTTTTTTGCCGACAGCAATGATCCGCACGGAAATCGGATTTTCCGACAGCACCGCGACCGCTCTCCTGTGTGAAAGGCTGAACTTCGCGGCGGACGCGCTGGCGGGAGTTGAGTCGGGAATAACCGCCGCCGCCGAGACCCTTTCAAACAAATATAAAACCTCTCCCGAAAAAGTAGCGGAGATAGCTGCGGACCGTGTGTGCCGCTCCTGTCCTAAAAGTATGCAGTGCTGGGGCAAATACTACGAGCTTTTTCGGGCCGAGTTTGAAAGGCTTATCGAACAGCTCCGGGCAGGCTATACTGTTTCCGAGAATTCCATAAGCGGCGAATGCGCTGATATCTGCCTCAACCCAAGCGGTGTGGCTCAGGCTGTTACCGCCGAATATTCACGCTTTTTGTCAGCCGCACGGGACGAGCGGAAAATAAGCGAAATGCGCAGAATATATACCGACAGACTTATGAGCACCGAGCAGATATTAAGAGATCTGAGCCGTTCAGAGCTTGGGAATATTTCCGACAGAGCCGCCGAAAAACGCGCGGAAACACTCTTACGGGACGCGGGCGTAAAAAAGCCGCGCGCGTTTGTGACAGTCGGAGCAAACGGACTTCATTTCGAGGCGTACGGAGAAACCGAACCTTTGGTCGACAAGGAATATCTCGGCTCTCTCCTCGAACGGACGCTCGGCAGGGAAATAGAGGTTCCCGAAATATCGGGCGGCGGCAGGCTTTACCGAATTACGACAAACGGCGCGGCGCGGCTTTCAGCAAAGCTCGGAGCTTTTCAGCTCCCTAAAGGGCAGAACAGCGTGTGCGGCGACTGTTACGACAGCTTTACCGACTCAGACGGGATTTTCTATATCATTTTGTCGGACGGAATGGGCACGGGCAGCCGCGCGAGAGTCGATTCGGCAATGGTCTGCTCCGTCACGGCAAAACTCATCAAAAGCGGTATCTCGCTTTCCTCGGCGCTTGAAACGGTAAACACGGTAATGCTGATAAAAAGCCCGGACGAGAGCTATGCTACCCTCGATATTTGCAGAATTGACCTCAACAGCGGTGAATGCGCGGTTTATAAAGCAGGCGCGGCGGCTACCTACATAAAATCCTCAGACAAGCTCATACGCGCGGCCATTTCCTCCTATCCCACCGGAACGGGCGGAAAGATCAGCGTACCCGCGCAGAGGTTTACTGTTTCGGCGGGAGACGTGATAGTTATGATCACGGACGGCGCGGTTATTGACGAGCGCTGGCTTGCGCGGGAGCTGTCCTCGCCCGCAAAGCCCGAGGAGATATCAAAGCGCATAGCCAAAGCCGCGCGTTCCGCCGACAACGGCAAAAACGACGATATAAGCGTCATAACGGTAATGGTCGGAGAAAACTCACTGAATTAAATATTCCGCCCCGAACGAAGGTCGAAGCGTTTTTCGCCGTAGGCGAATAATGCGGCCTTTGGCAATACGTCTCATAAGTTAAACTTTGCCGAAGGTTTTCGCTCGGATCGTGCGATATTTCTGTATCGCACGATTTTTAATGTTCTGTTTGGGGCTGATTTTTGTTTTGCGGCAGCACGCATGATCCTGTAAAAGTCCTTAAATGTGTCAAAATGTGTAAATCTGTGTAACTTCTTGCTCCGTTACACAGAACTATTATAAAAAATACATAAATTGGCTTATTCAAAATATAAAAATTCGTAGAATATTTACAAAACCCTTGAAAATTATTATTTGTTGTGTTAGAATAAATATTGTAAGAAAAGGCTGCGGTTTTTGTGAGTTTTGTACATATCACAAAATCCGCGGAAATTTATAAACGGGGAGGGTTTTTTATGGCAGGGAATATTACAGACGAATATGAAATTCCGCTGTACTTGTTCCATAGAGGAGAAAATGCGCACGCTTACGATTTTTTCGGCTCGCATAAGAAAGTCGAGAACGGAAAAGAGGGCGTTGTGTTCAGATGCTGGGCTCCGCACGCAAAGTCCGTGAGCGTCGTCGGTGACTTCAACCATTGGGACAGAGGCAAAAACCCCATGTACAAGGTAGTCGACGCGCAGAGCGAGGTCTGGGAGCTGTTTGTCGAAGGTATAAAAACCTACGACAACTATAAATACAGCGTAGAAAGCCAGGACGGGCTGATAAAGCTTAAAGCAGACCCGTACGGATATCATATGGAGCTTCGTCCGAACACCGCTACAAAGTTTTTCGATATTGAAGGCTATAAGTGGGGCGACAAGAAATATCTCGAAAAGACTTCCAAGATAAACGTATACGACAGCCCGATAAATATTTACGAAGTCAACGTAGGCTCTTGGAAGAAAAACGGCTCTAACTACATGAGCTATTCCATGCTCGCCGACGAGCTGATACCTTACATCAAGGAAATGGGATATACCCATATAGAGCTTATGCCGATAGCAGAGTATCCCTTCGACGGCTCGTGGGGCTATCAGCAGATAGGCTATTATGCGCCGACCTCACGCTTTGGTACGCCGTTTGACTTTATGGGATTTGTGGACAGATGTCACCAGGCGGGTATAGGAGTTATCCTCGACTGGGTTCCGGGTCATTTCCCGAAGGACGCGGCAGGACTTTACGAGTGGGACGGCGAGAGCTGTTATGAAGACAACGATCCGTTGAGACGCGAGCACAAGTCATGGGGTACGCACATTTTCAACTGGGGTCTGGCGGAGGTGCAGTCCTACCTCGTTTCAAACGCGAACTACTGGATAGAGAAATTCCATATTGACGGACTTCGCGTAGACGCGGTCGCATCGATGCTTTATCTCGACTATGACAGACGCGACGGCGAGTGGCGCCCGAACGAAAAGGGCGGCAAGGAAAACCTTCAGGCAATAGCATTTTTGCAGAAGCTGAATGCCGCGCTGTTTAAAGAACATCCCAATATCCTCATGATAGCCGAGGAATCAACGGCATGGCCGATGGTTACAAAGCCCGCGGATATCGGGGGCTTGGGCTTTAACTTCAAGTGGAACATGGGCTGGATGAACGACATGCTCAGATACATGAGCATGGATCCCCTCGGCAGGCCGTATAACCAGAACCTCGTTACGTTCTCGTTCTATTACGCGTTCTCTGAGAACTTTATCCTTCCGATAAGCCACGACGAGGTCGTTTACGGAAAGTGCTCGATGCTCGATAAAATGGGCGGTCCGAGAGAATACCGCTTCCACTCGATGAGAACGTTCCTCGGATATATGATGGCTCACCCGGGCAAAAAGCTTATGTTCATGGGTCAGGAGTTCGCTCAGTATAAAGAGTGGAATTTCCAGGAGCAGCTCGACTGGGAGGTGCTCGAATTTGAGCCACACCGCAGGTATTTCGAGTATGTAAAGGCGATAAACAAACTGTATAAGGAAACCCCCGCGCTGTGGGAGTGCGATACGAGCTGGGAGGGCTTCCACTGGATATCCGCGGAGGACAACACCAACAGCGTTATCGCGTTCAGAAGAATTGCGCGCAGCAAGGACGAGGTCATCGTAGTATGCAACTTCCAGCCCGTCCGTCACGAGGTTTACGAGATAGGCGTTCCGTTCTATGCGGATTATGAAGAGTTCTTCAACTCCGATGACGCAAAGTTCGGCGGAAGCGGGATCACCAACAAGACAGTCACGGCTAAGTGCGAGCCGATGCACGGCGAGCAGTACAGGATATCGCTCGATATTCCGCCCATGTCGGTCATGTATTTCCGTCCGAAAAATATCCGCGAGCCAAAGCCCGTAACGGAGATAGAAGCCGAGGTTGTTGAAAACGCTTCTGACGGGAAGAGCGCGAAGAAGAGTAAGTAAGCGAAATTTCAAAAATAAGCGGCGCGTATGAGCGAAGCTCAGACGTGACGCTTAGATAGCGAAACACGGAGTGTTTCGCGGTTTTGAAATTTCAAATTTAAAT
>JAFLUG010000042.1 GCA_022508885.1 Oscillospiraceae bacterium
TCAAAAAGCAAGAAATTTTTTCACAAGAAAAAATTTCTTGCGGTTCTGACTTGACAGCATTTTGCGCGCAGCGCAGAATGCCGCCAAGTCATGAATTTTGAAATTCAAATTTAGATAAACGCCGCCAAGACAGTGTTTCAGGCGTGAATTAACCTGCCAAAACATCGTTATTGTCGGTCAATAATTTTCCGGACTGTGTAATGTACCATATAAAAATCGGTGTATTAAAGTGAAAGGGTCAGTTAAAAGCTAAAAGGAGGTCGGGATATGGAGGACAATGAAATTATAGCGCTGTATATGGATCGATCCGAAACCGCCATATCCGAAACCGAGCGGAAATACGGGAAATACTGCCGCTATATCGCATACGGTATCCTGCATGATGACGAGGAAGCGGAGGAGTGCGTAAACGATACATACCTTCGCGTATGGAACGCCATTCCGCCGCATTGCCCGAATTGCCTCAGGACATTCATAGGCAAAATAACGCGGGGCTTAGCGCTGAATAAACGGGAAAAGCTCTCCGCTAAAAAACGGGGAGAGGGACAGACCGCGCTCGCGCTTGAGGAGCTTGGCGAGTGTATCCCCGACGCGCACAGCGCGGATAACGCCGCCGAGGATATCGTCATCAGGGATACGCTCAACCGTTTTCTTGAAAACTTGCCGACCGAATCCCGAAAGATATTTGTCCGCCGGTATTGGTATTTAAGCTCGATAAAAGAAATAGCGGACGAATTCGGGCTTAAGGAGGGCAATGTCTCCGTGACCCTTTTCCGTTTGAGAGAAAGACTTAAAGCAGAGTTGGAGAAAGAGGGTATCGTAATATGAAAAACGAACGCTTATTGAATATCATCGGAGAAATCGACGACAAATACATCGAAGAAGCCGTTCCGGGTCAAAAGCATGAGCGAAAGCGCGGAATATCGTGGGCAAAATGGGGAGCTGTCGCGGCGGGCGCTGCTGTTGTCGCGGCATCCGTTGTGATACCGCTTTCGGTCAGAAACAGCGCAATTTTGCCAAACGACAGCGCAGTTCCGTCCGACAGCATCAACAGCACCGTCAAGCCCGATAACGCCGCTAAGCCCGACACGGACGATCCTGACAGATACATGAATTTTACTTCTGTGACTGTACAAGCGGATAGATTGCCGTGGGATTGGGAAGACCTTACGCTGTCTGAAAAATTCTGGTGGCTTACTTTTGAAAACCGCGAATATTCCGTAATAAACAGAGATGAAGAGATCAGCGAGGAATGGCTCGAAAGATCTATCGGAGAATGCGAGGCGGATTATGTTTTTTCGGGAGGTTATGATTATTACGGTAAGTCAGGTTACAAAGAAACGTTCACGGTTTACAAGATAAAGGGAATCGATGAAAGATTTATGGTCGCGGCGGGAAACGACGAGGAAAAGTATGTCTACCGCAATATAGAAAACAGAAGTACGCCGCCCGATACTTTGGGAGAGCTTTTTGAAATATACGACCTGCCCTCTCTGGCAGAACTGAATTATTTTACGGAATACGAGGGCGAGGTAAAGCTGAATTATTTTGAGGGGCATGATACCGAAACTAAAATAGGATATTTTGACCTGAAAAACGGAGCCGAGATATGGCAAATACTGTCCGAATGCAAAGACGCGGAATTTGTGGAAATGGATCTTCACAACGCGCTGATTGACAGCAGGCATTGTATCAAATTTACCGTACTGTCCGAGCCGTTGGGAACTGCGGCATTTTATCAGGATATACTGATAACGGACGACGGTTATCTTATGACAAATATTTTCGGTTATTATGATTATGATTATATTTACAACATCGGCGCGGACGCCGCACAGCGGATAATCAGCCTCGCGAAAAGCAATTCCGAAGTAACCGAAAGAAGACGTTTAAGCAACCGCAGATATGTCTTGGGAATAATAACCGAGATAGGCGACGGTTATGTCGTTATAGACGATACCATAGCCTGCAAGAACCCAAATGACGGAACGACCTTTAAGGTCCTCACAGATAAGACTGTCATAAGAAGGGAGCTTAAAGGAATTACAAAAACAGGCGGGCTTCTTTATTTTGAATACCGATACAAAGCAGACGAGAATAATGTTATAGACAGCGCGACAAGCGTAAACTTCGCGCATATCGAAGACGGAAAGATATGGGTAGCATATTGCTGAACCGCCGTTAAATACAAACCTTAATTGTATTAAAACCGCCTCTCAATTATTCGTCCGGTGCGAATTTTTGTAAAATTGTTACAGAAAAGCCACAACAAGGTGTGAAAGATTTTAATTTCTGTATAACAGGAGTTTACAAAAAGTTAAAAAATATGTGTTATGATTGACGATAGAAAAATATATCCGGACAAAAGCGAGGGCAGTTTTTATGAAAACAGGACTTATTCTCGAGGGGGGCGCGGCTCGCGGAATATTTACCGCGGGAGTTCTTGACAGACTTATGGAGGGCGGAGTTTATTTTCCGTATGTCTGCGGCGTATCCGCGGGCGGCGGAAACGCGATGAGCTACGTTTCCCACCAGAACGGACGCACAAAGGATATGCTCAACGTGCCGAGAGCGGAGTCTTACTACGGTATAAGACAGTTTTTGGGAACGGGAAAGATCATGAATCTCGACAAAATGGTCTATGAATATCCGTTCAAGCAGTTTCCGTTCGATTTTGATACATATTTCCACAGCGGAATTGAAACGGAGTATGTCTGCACCTGCTGTGAAACGGGCGAGGCGGAATATTTCACCGAGAAAAAAGACACCGATCGCCTGCTGAAAATTACAAAGGCTACCTGCTCTGTGCCGATGCTGTGCGAGCCTGTTGAGATCGACGGTAAGCATTATCTCGACGGAAGCATCGCGGACTCCATTCCGCTTGAGCACGCTCTTGAAAAGGGGTGTGACAAGCTTGTTGTCGTGCTTACAAAGCCGAGCAGCGACACTCCGCCTACCGATTACAAAAAATTCCACGCGGTAATCCACCGTATGTACAAACGCTTTCCGAAGTTTGAGGAGGCGTGTATGACGCGAGTTGAGCGTTACATAGAAAATGTAGAGTTGATGAACCGCCTTGAGGAAGAGGGCAAGATATTCGTTTTCAGACCCTCGCTTCCCGCTATCTCGAAGTTTGAAAAGGACACTGAAAAGATAGACGAGTTCTACAACGACGGTTATACGCAGGCTGAAAACAAGCTTGACGAGCTTCTCGACTGGATAGGAGTAAAGCTCGTCGGCTAAGACGTCAGATAATAACAAACGCGCTCGGAGTGCAGAGCGCGTTTGTTTTATTCATCAATACTCTCAAATATTTTCATTGCGGCGGCACTGTCATGAATGATCTTTCTGTCAAGCTCCGCGAGGCGTTTCAGCGCGAGATCCGTTCCGCCGTTGATCGCACCCGCGGAGAGCACAAGCCTTGCAATCGCGTAAACTGAGAGGAAAAACTTATAGCACTTGAAAACGCTCTCGTCCGCGAAGCAAAACGGCATTCTCAGCTCGAACAGGAAATTCAGCGCGAGGTTCTTCAGAAAATGCACAGGGAAAAGCGACGCGCCTTTTTCAATCTTGGCGCGGTCGGGCTTGCCGTTTACAAGCACAGCCGAGATTGTCTCGTTGCTGCCGAAAATTTCGGTGAAAAGCTCCGCCGCTTTTGGGAAATTCAATTCGCTTTCCGCTCTGATGTCGGGATCATTAAACCGCCTTTGCTCTTGTTCGATAAGCGCGGGAATATCCCCGGTGTTCGTCTCGGAAATTCTCTTCGCTGTTTCAAGCCCCAAGAGCATATTTTCATCAAGAGCGCGTTTTCTGTCGGATAAAATATCATAGAACAACCCGAACAGCTCATTTCTGAAACGAAGCGCGGGGTATTCGGAAAAATCCTCTTCGCCCTCATATAAAACCGAACTGAGAGTAATTTCGTTTCCGTCAACCTGAACCTGACGCACGCACATTTCAAGCGCATGCTCGTCGTTAAGCAGCATTCTCCCGACCTCGGGGCAGCTTGCGTAACAGCCTCTTGTCATAACCGCGCTGTTGAAAACCGAAACTCGCGGATAGACGCGGCAGGTGTTTGAAATAAATTCCCCGCCGAATTCCCGCTGTATACTGCACAGAGAGTTTTCCGCGAGAAAAGGGCACTTTCCGTCCGAAAGGTTTAAATTCCACAGAGGTTTATCAAAATCGGGAACGTCGAGCCGTTCAAACGACTTTTCCGCAGCTTCGCGTATCCCCTCCGAAAGCGCAAGGAGCTTTTCGTACTCGTCGTTCAGCCAGACGAGCTCCTCCCAACCGTGACAGCAGTTGCTTTCGCAGGACGAGCCGATGCAGGCAAACTTGCGGAAATAGTTCGGTTCTTTTATGATATAATAGCCCATAAAACATCCTCATCAAATATTTATCGGTGGTTCAGACAGATGAGAAAACCCCGAATTATAGAAATCGGCTTGTCAGTCAGCCTTTTGTGGCTGCCGAAACAAGCCGATGATAACTTAGATACTTACTGAATAGTTCGGTGCTTCCTTGGTGATGTAGATATCGTGCGGGTGGGATTCCTTAAGACCCGCGCCCGTTATCTTCATAAACTCAGCCTTTTCCTGAAGGTCGCTTATTGTCGGACAGCCGCAGTAGCCCATGCCGCTTCTGATACCGCCGACAAGCTGGAAGATAGTGTCAGCGACCGCTCCCTTGTACGGAACGCGTCCCTCAACTCCCTCGGGAACAAGCTTCTTAGCGTTTCCTTGGAAGTATCTGTCAGCCGAGCCTTTTTTCATCGCGGCAAGAGAGCCCATACCGCGGTATACCTTAAAGCTTCTGCCCTGATATATCTCAACCTCGCCGGGAGCCTCCTCACAGCCCGCCAAAAGCGAACCGAGCATAACGACGTTCGCTCCCGCGGCAAGCGCCTTTACGATATCTCCCGAGTATTTTATGCCGCCGTCGGCGATTATCGGAACGCCGTATTTCGCCGCCGCGCACGCGCAATCGTATACTGCCGTTATCTGCGGAACGCCGATACCCGCGACAACTCTCGTCGTACAGATAGAACCGGGACCTATTCCGACTTTAACAGCGTCCGCTCCCGCTTTTATAAGGTCCTCTGCCGCCGCCGCCGTAGCTACGTTTCCGGCAATGACGGGAATATCGGGAAACGCGTTTTTGATGCTCTCAAGAGTCGTCATGATATTCTTGGAGTGACCGTGCGCCGAATCGAGCACAAGCACGTCCGCCTGCGCCTTGATAAGCGCGCTCGCCCTGTCAAGAACATCGCTTGTAATTCCGATAGCCGCGCCGCAAAGCAGTCTTCCGCCCGAATCGCGCGCGGTATTGGGGTATTGAACGGACTTTTCGATATCTTTTATCGTGATAAGCCCTTTAAGCATACCGTTTGAATCCACTAAAGGCAGCTTTTCTATCTTGCGCTTGCGCAGTATCTCCTGCGCTTCCTCGAGGGTCGTCCCGACGGGCGCGGTTATGAGGTTGTCCTTGGTCATAACCTCGCCTATCCGCTGTTCGGGGTCGGTGATAAAGCGAAGGTCGCGGTTGGTGAAAATTCCCACAAGCTTTCCGTTTTCAACGATAGGCACGCCGCTTATCCTGTACTTTCCCATAAGCCCGTCGGCGTTGCGCACGGTGTCATCCGGGGATAGAAAAAACGGGTTTACTATAACGCCGTTTTCCGAGCGTTTTACCTTATCGACCTCGTCCACCTGCTGTTCTATCGACATATTTTTGTGGATAACGCCTATGCCGCCTTCGCGGGCTATCGCTATCGCCATTCTCGATTCGGTCACGGTGTCCATTGCCGCGGTCATGATAGGAGTGTTTAAACTGATGGTTTTTGTAAGATTGGTCTTGATGCTTACCATGTTGGGGGTAACGTCGCTTTTTGCCGGAACAAGCAATACATCGTCAAATGTAAGCCCTTCCTTTATGAACTTTTCCTCGTAATTGCAGTTGAGCATATTCTTCCCTCCTGATTTTACATTTTCCTTTTTGAACTTATTACCTAATATTATACACCGAACAAAATAAATTTGCAAGCAAAATTAAAAAGAAAAATAGACAAATATCTTTAATTTTTTCCGCCGCGTTTGGAACATTTTAACGCACTTGAAGAAAAAATGCGAAAAATCATGTTTTTTTACTTGACTTAAAGACATATTTATTATAAAATGTATTTGTATGGTGAAAAATACTGATTAAAGGAATGATTTACATAAATAAGACAATAGTTTCCGCGTCGCTTTTAGCGTGCGATTTCGCGAGTCTCGCCCATGAAAGCGAGCGCTGCGCGAGGGCGGGCGTCGACTGGATACATTTCGACGTTATGGACGGGCATTTCGTAGAGCAGATAACATACGGCTCGGCGGTGCTCAAATCCATTGACAAGGTTACGGACAAGTTTATGGACGTCCATCTTATGGTGGACAACCCCGAAAGGCAGATACCGCTTTTCGCGCGCGCAGGCGCGGATCTGATAAATGTTCATATCGAAAGCACAAAAGATGTTTTCGGCTGCCTTGAGGAGATACGCGCCTTCGGTCTTAAATCGGCGGTCGCCGTAAAGCCGAACACTCCCGTAGAAGAGGCGTACAAATATCTTTCGCTGTGCGATATGGTGCTTGTCATGACGGTAGAGCCGGGCTACGGCGGGCAAAGCTTTATGACGGATATGCTTACAAAGGTAACAAAGCTTCGGGAATATGCCGACAAAAACGGATTTTCCGAGCTTGACATTCAGGTTGACGGCGGCGTAAACGTCCGTACGGCAAAACTCGCGCGAAACGCGGGAGCCAATGTTCTTGTCGCGGGCACCGGACTTTTCGGCGCGGCGGATATGAACGCGGTATGTGCCGCGCTGAAAGGAATATAACTATGGCGGATAATGCCACAAGACCTCCCGAAAAGGTTTATGCGGAGAGGCTCGTTTTTCTGATAGCGGTCGTGGTTCTTGCGTCCTTTATGCAGGGAGTAAGGGCCGCGGTCATTTGCGCGGTGAGCGTCGCGGCGGCGATGCTTTCGGACGCGCTTTGCTGCACTTTGAAAAAACAGCGTTATGACCCGAAGGACTTTGCCGTTTTGTTCTGGGGATTATGCACGGGCGCTATGATGCCGATAAGCGCGCCTGTCTGGGCGGCGGTAATGTCGGCGGCGGTATGCATAATTGTCGGAAAGCATTTCTTCGGTTCTTCGGACAACATTATTTTCTGCCCGCCCGCTGTTTCAACGGCGTTTATGATAATCTGCTATCCGGCGCAGATGCTGTATTTCCCGAAATTCGGCGAGAGCTATCCCGTTTTCGGAGAGTATGACGGAATACTTACTCGCTCGGCAGAGTATTCGCTTCAGCTCGGATATACCCCTTCCGCGAATGTCTGGGATACGCTGCTCGGATTTACCGCGGGTCCTGTCGGAACAGTCTACGGAATTGTAATAATCGTGTGCGGTATCTGTCTTGGGCTGCGGAGAAAAAACAGTTCCGCCGCGATGATCTCCTGTCTTGTCACGGTAGGGATACTGGCGTTTTTCTTTCCGAGAGCGAGCTACGGCGCGTGGAATTCGGTTTTCTACGAGCTTTCGTCGGGATATCTGCTGTTTGGGGCGGTGTTTTTGTGCGCCGAGCCGTACTGCATTCCGAAAAAGACGTCGGCGCGCGCGGTTTACGGTGCGGTGCTGGGATATATAACGATGATGTTCCGCATTTACGGAAGAACCGAAGGCGGCTTTCTGTTCGCGCTTCTGATAGTAAGCGCTCTTTCTGACAGCTTTGACGTATTGGTTGAAAATATAGATTATTGGAGAAAAACATATATTTCGTCGTTTGAGAAAAACAAAACGCGTGTTCAGAGCGGAGAGGTAAAGCTTACGGATACCCAGGAAATAGTTATTCCGAAGAAGTTCCGCTATCAGACTCCGCCGATAAACGGCACGATAAAGAAACAGACCCGAAGATACCGCAAAAACAGGAGGGACTACAATGGAAAACAATAGTAAGTCCTTCAGCTTTGACGGACTTTTACGGCAGAATATCGTGCTTATGAGCGGACTTGTCACCGCGCCGATAATCGTCGCGTGTACTACGATGAAGCGCGCGCTGGTGCTTGTCATAAGCTTTTTTCTTATCTCATATGTTTCCATGCTCATCTGCAGGGTTATTCCGAGAAAAATTGCGTATACTTTCAGAATACTGTTTTTAGTTATCGCGGCGGCGGGGCTTTACATTCCGACCGTGCTGCTTTTGCAAAAGCTGTTTCCCGCTGAAACAAGCTCGGTAATGCTTTATATAGAGCTTATGACGGTAAATCTGCTGCTGCTTGCTAAAACCGAAAGCCGTTTTTATCTTATCCCTTACGGGAAAATGGCGGCGGAGGCGCTGGTGTATATCGCGGGGTACGCTCTGGCGGCGTTTGCGGTAGGGTTTATAAGAGAACTTCTGGCATACGGAACGCTGTTTGATCTCAAGCTGTTCGGCGCGGTATTGCCGGCGGCGCGTTCGCCGTTTTTCGGATTTGTGCTTGTGGGGTTGTTGGCGGCGGCTTGTCGGGCGTTTATCGGCTCCCGAAAGGAGAGTTGATATGGCTGAAGTTTTTGCAAGAATGGTAAGCCTCGCGATGATATCGATCTTCACTCAGAACGCGATCTTCGACAGGGCGTTCGGTATAAACGTGGCTATCTACGCCTCGAGAAAGACCTCTCACATAATCGGCTTTACTGTCGCGATAACGCTTATGACGACTTTCGCGAGCGCGGCGGCTTATCCTTTTGACCTCATGCTTTTGCCAAGCGAAAACGGATATCTGTATATGCCGCTTATTTATGTTGGGATCGTAGGCGTTCTGTATCTTCTGGGGCTGTTTGCGCTGTGGGGATTTTTCCCGAAAACCTACTACAAGGTAAACAAATACGCGCACTTGGCGATATTTAACTGTACAGTTTTCGGAGCGCTTTTCCTTAATTACAATTTCGGAAAGGGCTTCGCGGGATATGTGGGCTACGGTTTCGGCACGGGGATAGGCTTTTTCCTGGCGTGCTTTCTTCTGAACATCGCGCATGAGAGGCTCAACAACGATAAGATACCGCGCGCCTTCAGGGGATATCCTATCATGCTGGTTTTCATAGGAATAATTTCTCTGGCGTTTAACGTATTAGTAGGATATACGGCAGAATTCTGACTCAGACTGCCGATAACACCCCCATTTACTGCGTCAACCGTACCTCGGCAGCCACAATGGCCGGCCGAGGTACGGCAGGGGTTTGCGGAGCATGCTCCGTCCTTGCATCCGGGGGCTTCTCGGCAGTCTGAGGGTAGTTTTACAAACTTGAAATGTTTTAGTTCGATGAACAGGGGTAACGGCGGTGAATAAGAAAACAAAAATCAAGATAAAACGCAGCAAAGTTAATCTTTACAATAAAAGAAAAAGCAAAACAAGACAGATCGTCGCGATCGTCATTACCGCGGTGGCGGCGTGCGGGCTGTGCATTCTGGGTTACGGCATAGGAAAGCCGCTTATGGACTTTTTCCGAAACCGCGGCTCGGTTTCGTCCGAATCCTCGTGGACTCCCGATAGCTCGCTTGACTCGGAAAGCTCTTCGGGCGAGATATCATCGTCTTCGGAGGAATCGTCCGCGCCGGCGGTAATTCCCGCGCCTGTTATGACAAAGTCCGCGTACTATCTTTCGGAAGAGGCGGCGCTCAGTTCCGCTTCGCTTAACTCAGAGCTTGCCGCCGCAAAGGCGGCGGGGCATTCTGTTGTGGTGGCCACTCTCAAGGATTCCGACGGATTTTTCCTGTACAAGACCTCGATAGAAAAGGCAGAGAGCAGGGGTACTCTTTCCGCGGCGCAGATAGCGGCGGAGATCGAAAAGGCGGGCTTTATCCCCGCCGCGAAAATAAGCACGATAAAGGACAAGACAAACGGAGTAGCCCTTGACTGCAACTATAAGTTCGCGGACGGTTCGACGTGGATAGACGGCTATCCCGGAACGGGAAAGACCTGGATATCGCCTTTTGACACCAAGGCGCTCGAGTTTGTAAAAAGCATAACAGCGGAGCTTTCGCAGGCGGGATTTAAGAGGATAATCGCCGCGGAAACAATGGTTCCGGTATTTTTCAAGGTCGATATTACTACTAACCTTGCTCATCTTCCGCTTTCGGACAGAACAGCCCGTGCCGAGGCGCTGTGGAATGTCATCGCCGCGGCAGAGGAGGGCGCTAAAACAGGCGGCGCGGAGCTTTATATCGAGATGGACGGCGCGGGGCTTATTTTAGAGAAAAAAGACGGTACTGACGCTGAGCTTGCGTTTACAACAGCGCCGCTTAAAACCGCGAATATCATTGTGAATTATTCTCCGGCAAGTTCCGCGGATAACGCTTATTCCGCCGCGAAGGATTTTATTGAAAGTCTTAATGAGGCGCTTGACGGAGCGGAATGCATAGTGAGAATAAGAGGAAGCTTTTCCGCGACTGTTCTTAGCGACGTGAAAAAAGCCTTTGACGAGGCAGGCATTGAAGCTTTTTCACAGTAATTTCGGAAATTTCCGCGATATTTACTTGATTTTTCACTCATATAGCGTTATAATGAGTTTAATGTATTTAAAAAACGGAGGAGATAACTTATGAATTTATTTATGCTTATGTCTGAAGGCGCGACGACAGCGGACGCTGCGGGAGGACTCACCGTTTCTTCGATCTTGTCGCTGATCATCCCGTTTGTGCTGGTCATACTGATCTTCTATTTCCTGATAATCCGCCCAGAGAAAAAGCGCAACAAGGAAATGCAGGAGATGCTCAATAACATTCAGGTGGCGGACGAGGTAATTACAACAGGCGGAATTATCGGACGCGTGCTTTCCGTAAAGGAGGACACAGTGCTTATCGAAACAGGAAGTGACCGCACAAAGATACGCGTAATGAAAACCGCTATTGCTAAAAACAACACCGCCCATGAGTCTGTAGAAGAAACAGCCGAGGCAAAGCCCGCAAAGAACAAGAACGGAAAAACCGAAATAAAGTAAATGAAGACCGATCTGCGGGTGATAAAGACCCGGGCCGTTATAAAAAATACGCTGATAGAGCTTATGTCCGAAAGGGAGATAGCTAAGATCACCGTGTCACAGCTTTGCGAAAGAGCGAAAATAAACCGAAAGACATTTTACCGCCATTACCGCGAAATAGGCGACGTAAAAGCGGAGATAGAAAACGAGGCGCTGGAGGAGTTTTCCCAAAGCTTTAAAAGCGGGAGCATTCTTAACGCGCAGACTATTATTTCGTCCATAAGCGGAGTTTTAAAGCAAAGACGCGAGTTCTATTCACGAATGCTTAAGTTCAATCCCGATCTGTTCTCAAAGGGCAGGCTGAAAACCGCGCTTTGCAGGACTCTGGCCGCGGCCATCAGAAGCGCGGGCAGCGAAAAGGACGAGAGCAAGCTTATGTCCGCCGCAGAGTTTACCGCCGCGGGAGTTTTCTCGCTGTACTCGGTCTGGCTTGAAGAAGGCGGCGATATTGATTTCATAACGGATATATCCGTAAAACTTGTAACAGGTGCGCTTTCGGATTTTCTTCCCGAAAAAACCGGCAAATACAATACATGACGATATTTTTTCTTGCTTTTTTACAGTTTGTCAAATCTGTTTGTCAAGAAAATTCAGACTAAAAATAAAATTGTGAAAAACAGACAAAGTTTTTAGCATAAATTTGTAGCAAATAATTGTTGCAAATTATAATAGAAAATGGTATAATAGAGATACTGAAGTTGTGGGATAGTATTAAAGTCCTAAGGACTTGTATACTTCTTATATATTTTCCCCAATTATTTTTTGCCGGTATAAACTGTTTTCCCCAAACAGTCGGCGCATGATTTCAGTTTCCGCGGACACCCCCTTGTCCGCGGTATTTTTCTTTTACAGGCTGTCGGCTTATGCCGAAAGAAGATATTGTATTATGGAGGTAATTTTTATGAACTGTCCTAACTGCGGAGCGCCTATCAACGAAAAACAGATCGGAGAATCCAACGCGTATAAGCCCATTTCGATGTGGGGTTATTTCGGGTATGAACTTATGTTTTCTATCCCGGTCGTGGGCTTTATATTGCTTATCGTTTTCTCAACGGGCGCGGCGGGGAATATAAACCTCAGAAACTTTGCGAGGAGTTATTTCTGCTATTACATAATCATTGCGGTGATTATCGGTATCCTGCTTGCTACGGGAACTCTGGCGGCTATTCTGGCGTCTGTGGGCGCGCAGCAGTAACAGCGATAAAGCTGTCTGAATGAAAAAGCGCGGGCAGATGTCCGCGCTTTTGATTTTATACAATATTCAAGCGGCTATTTGTTCTGCTTGAAAACGTCCGCTACTTCAGTGATCGTTATGTACGCCGTTCGGTCTATCTCATGTACTATATCCCTCAGCTTTCCTATCTGGAAACGGTTTATGACAAAGTATATCACGGTCTTCTCCTGCTTGAGATATCCGCCCACGCCCTTCATGGTCGTCATTCCGGTGCCGAATTCCTCAGAAAGCTTGGCGCATATCTCGTCTGCTTTTGAGGTTATTATCATCGCGGATTTCGCCCTGTCAAATCCCTCGACGATAAAGTCTATTGTCTTGAGTCCCGCATAATATGTAACAATGGAGTAAAGCGGCAGTATCCAGTTGTTTAATATCACCCCGCACAAAACGTACAGAATAACGTTGTATATCATGACAAAGGTCCCGACGGTTATGCCGAGTTTCTTGGCGAAGATGACCGCCATAACTTCCATTCCGTCCATCGCCCCGCCGCTGCGTATCGCTATTCCGCTGCCTATACCCGAAATAATGCCGCCGAACAGCGCGCATAAAAGGAGGTCTTGTCCCGCGAGAGGAGACGCCATATCCACATCTATCGGCAAAACATCCGTTATCAGCCACGCCGACACCGAATAAACAGCGACAGCGTAGATAGCGTAGATAGTAAACGCCGCGCCCTGTTTTTTCAGCCCTATCGCAAACAGCGGTACATTAAGCGCGATAAGCAGAATTGAGAGGGAAAGATAGTCGGGCGTTATCTGCGACAAAAGCATCGACGTTCCCGAAATGCCGCTGTCGTAAAGCTTTACGGGAGCCAGAAACACCGTGATCCCAAAGGCGTTTACTATACCGGCGATCGTAAGCGAGATAAAATTTTTGAATTTGATCTTATTCTTATTCATGTCTGTATTCCCCCGAAAAATCTCTCTATATAATTATACACTCAGACAAGCATTATGTCAATACACAGTATTAATTAAGGCGAAAAAAACAGTATGTATGACAAGTTTGTCCGAATCGGAAGATTTTTCTCGATGTGTGTACTTTTTGGCGATGTAACGTTTTTACACGGAAATTTTTGTTAAAAGTGCCATATGACATATGGCAAAATGCTGTTGACAATTATAAAATTTAATGATATAATACCATTAGATAGTTGTTTTTATAATTTTCGGGAGGTGAGAATGTGCGGAATATTTCGTTTGATATCGTCGCGATCATTATATTCTTGCTTCTCATTGTCTCGGTTGTTACCCGAAAAATGACCAGAACCAGGACCAACAAGCTTTTCCTTTTTGGTATCTGTGTGGAGCTTGCGGCGACTGTCTGCAATATCCTTGCAAACTATCTCGACGTCGTTCCCGGCGTAAGCGTAGCGCTTAGGGATGTCCTGCACCTGTTCTATCTGCTTTTCCATAACGCGCAGAGCTTTATTTTCACAATGTTTGTGATAAGCTATCTTGATATGTGGCATAAGCTGACGGAGAAAAAGATCGTTTTCGTTCTGTTCGTGCTGCCTTATGGGGCGGTTGCGGGTCTGCTTCTGACAAATCCGCTTACCCACCTTATTTATACTATGGAGGGCAAGTATTCTCACCAACCGCTGTTCTTCATACTGTACATCGTTGTTGCTATTTACTTTATCATCGGGGGAATAGTGCTTTTCCTCGGCAGAAAGAATATCGGCCGTATACAGATGATGTCCCTGATCGGGGTAGTCGGGCTTGTAGTGGTGGGTATGGTATTGCACATGATCTTACCGTCCCAGCTTCTCGGAGGGATAGCAGTGGCTCTGGGATGCTATCTCCTTACGACGACAGTACAGCGTCCTGAGGATTATATCGACACGATGACGGATCTGTTCAAGCTGGCGGCATATGCCCGCGACGCGAAAAACGCCTACAAAAACGGCAAGCACTGGTATGTTGTCATGCTTAATACCGCCAATTACGAGAGCATCGTCAATATGATCGGCTTTGAGCAGGCTGTTGAGCTTCTGAAGGTCGTGGCAGACAAGATAGTCAAGCTTAACAAAGAGTTCGGAAATAAAGGCACTGTCTACTATCTCGACAGAGGACGGTACAGGATAAATTTCCCCGCAAAGTACAAGGAGCTTGCCGAGGCATTCGCGAATATGCTCAACAACGAGCTTAAGCATAAGATAAGTCACAACGGTTTTGATATTTCTCTTATACCGTGCATGATATTGGCGAGATGTCCCGAGGATATCGAAAGCTTTAAGTCGCTTATGTCATTCGGTCAGGACTTCCACCTTAAGATACTCCACTCCGGCAGAGTTATGCCGGCAAGCGAGGTTTACAATCCCGAGGTATTCAAGATATCCAACAACATCGACGCTATCATTGAAAAGGCGCTTGAAGAAAACAGCTTTCAGGTTTACTATCAGCCGATATACTCTGTTGAAAAGAGAAAGTTTGTTTCGGCCGAGGCGCTGTTAAGACTCTATGACGAAGAGCACGGCTTTATCTCTCCCGAAATTATCGTAACTGCCGCGGAAAGAAGCGGCGCGATACACAAGATCGGAGAGTTTGTGTTTGAAGAGGTCTGCAAGTTTATTTCGGGCGGCGAGTTTGAAAAGCTCGGGCTTGAATATATTGAGGTCAATCTGTCCGTGGCGCAGTGTATGCACGGAGACTTAGCGGACAAAATACTGCTTATCATGCAGCAGTATAACGTATCGACGGATAAGATAAACCTTGAGATAACCGAAACTGCCGCGTCGTTTGCCCAGCGGGTGATGACCGAAAACCTCAACAAGCTTTCGCGCTCGGGAGTTTCGTTCTCGCTGGACGACTACGGCACGGGATATTCAAACATCAAGCGCGTAATTTCCTTGCCGCTTAAGATAGTAAAGCTCGACAAGTCGTTTGTTGACGAACAGCACAACCCGAAGATGTGGATACTGCTTCAGAACACGGTGCAGATGCTTAAGGCGATGAATATGCAGATAGTTGTCGAGGGAATCGAGACGCAGGAAATGGTAGATGTTTTCTCGGAGCTTAAGTGCGATTATATTCAGGGCTATTTCTTCTCGCGCCCGCTGCCCAAGGCAGATTTCGTAAAGCTGGTCGAGGACTCAAAGCACAGCGCATAATTAACAAGGGAAAACCTTTTGAAAAAGGGTAGCGTTTTGCGCCGAAGGCGCATAATGCGCCCTTTTGTCCTTTCCAAAGCTTTTATGTACCGCGCTTTACGGCGCGGAGCGCGTTTGGCTAAAAAGGAGAACCGTATGGCATTTATTAAGGAAAAGGTGTTGGAGAAAAACAGGGAATTGTTTGAGTCTTTTGAACTTATGTTCAGAGAAGAAAAAATAGATGCGAGCGAATTTACAAGCTGGTATGTTGACAAAGAACGGGAAATATATTTTATATGGTTGGGTGGCGGTGCTCTGCAAATTCCCGAAACCTATGAACTTATATGGAAAAACAGAAAGGCGATAATAACCGTTGAATTCAGACCCTCAAAGGAACAGATATATTGCATCATAAACAGTATCAAAGCATCAAGGCAATTAGAACAGCAAAAAGATGAGCTGATGAATATTATTATGGAAATTATATCCGTAATGTTTAACGGAAAAAGGATAGAATATGAGATGCTTTCAAATTTCGAATTTGTTGAGGAGCATAAGTTGCATGGGTAATATTTAAGTTAAAGAATGGATTTCGTTATTTTCATAAATAAAACGCGCCCGGATAATTCCGAGCGCGTTTTGGTTTTAAATAAATACTGTGTACCGAAAATCTGTACACCGATCATACCGCTCTCTGAACAAGACCCGAGCGCAGGCAGCGTGTGCAGGCGTTTACTCTGCAGGGAGTACCGTTTACGATAGCTCTCACCTTTTTAACATTAGGCTTATAGGTTCTGTTGCTGCGTCTGTGAGAATGGGAAACCTTAATTCCGAAAGCGACGCTTTTTCCGCAAATTTCGCACTTAGCCATTTATAACACCGTCCTTCCGATAATAACTTTTTTAACTTATAAATTAGCTGACAAAGTATATTTTAACAGAAATCGCGATAAAATTCAAGAGGTTTTACGGTATTTTGGATTTTTTGTCTATAATTACAAATTCCCTCCGATTATGCGCGATGTTTTTAGTTAAAATGTAATGAATCCGACCTTTTTATACACCTTTGAAAGCGTTTTGCGCGAGGTCTTGAAGGCTTTTTCCGCGCCGTTTTTCATACACTGCTCAAGATAGCTCTTGTCGGCGGAAACTCTCTTGAATTCGTTCTGCATCGGCGCGAGCATATCCGCGACTGCCTCGCCTACCGCAAGCTTGAATTCTCCGTAGCCCTTGCCCGAAAACTCACGCTCGATATCCTCAAAGGATTTTCCCGAGGCCGCCGAGTAAATGGACATAAGATTTATTATTCCGTCCTTGCCCTCGCGAGCGCAGATCTCAGTCTCGCTGTCCGTAACCGCTCTTTTAAACTTGCGTATTATCGTGTCGCGGTCGTCCAATACCCACACGGACGCGTTTAAGTTTTCGTCCGATTTGGACATCTTCTTGGTCGGCTCCTGAAGCGACATGACCTTTTCGGTGGTCTTGGTTATATACGGCTCGGGCATTGTGAAAACGTCGCCGTAAATGCCGTTAAAGCGCTGGCAGACGTTTCGCGCAAGCTCGAGGTGCTGTTTCTGGTCAAGTCCTACCGGCACAAGGTCCGCCTGATAAAGCAGGATATCCGCCGCCATAAGCACAGGGTAGGTGAAAAGACCCGCGTTTATGTTGTCTGGGTGTTTTTCCGATTTGTCCTTGAACTGCGTCATGCGGGACAACTCGCCGAACTGGGTATAACAGGAGAGTATCCACGAAAGCTCGGCATGGTTCTGATTGTGTCCCTGAACAAACAGCGTGGATTTTTCGGGATCGAGACCCGCCGCTATGAGCAGCGCGTAGCTCTCCTTTATCTGCGCGCGAAGCTTCACGGGATCCTGCCTTACGGTAATTGAATGCAGATCGGCTATCCCGAAAAAGCAGTTGTAGTCATTCTGAAGCTTTACCCAGTTGCGCATTGCTCCGAGATAGTTTCCTAAATGCGGAGTGTTGGTCGGCTGGATAAGGCTGAGCATATTCTTTTTTTCGTCCATATTTAGCTCCTTATTTTAATTTGAATTTCAAAATTCATCACTTGACGTCAGCGGAGCTGACGTCAAGTGAGAACCGCGTGAAATTCGTCCGCTAATATAACATGCCTTAGAGGACAAAACTCGCCAGAACATCGTCTCAGGCGAAAGCGAAATTTCAAAAAGCAAGTCGGCGCGGCGCAGCGCTTTGCGCGGAGCCGTG
>JAFLUG010000043.1 GCA_022508885.1 Oscillospiraceae bacterium
CAGGCTGAGGCTCCGGTTCTTCCTCCTCGTCGTCATCGGGCTCAGGCTCGGGTTCAGGCTGAGGCTCCGGTTCTTCCTCTTCGTCATCATCAGGCTCGGGTTCGGGCTGAGGTTCGGGTTCATCAGTAGTATCGTCTACTACCTCATCCTCATTGCCGTCTCCGCCTGTGTTTGTGGTATCATCAGGCTCATCTTCCGGCTCATTATTGTCATCAGGAGTATCATCAGGATCGTCATCGCCGTCATCGGTCTCGATGGTGGGATCCTCATCAACTACCTTGTCTTCATCCTCATCATCACCGTCGGAATCATCAGAGTCATCATCCTCCGGAGGCACATCATCGTCATCATCGTCGTCACCTCCGCCAGTGGTCTCATCTTCATGTCCGCCGTCATCGTCGTCATCGGTGTTATCTTCGACAACATCCTCATCAGCGCCATCCTTATTTTCTTCGGACTCTTCATCCTGTGTTTTATCCTCAGTCTGAACGTCTCCACCGGTCGTTGTTTCCTCAGAAGACGAAGGCGTACCGCCTTTGTCCGGAGTGATCTGGTGGATCTCATTGTTCATCCTGACTTCAGACGCGAAAACGCTTCCGCTGAGAACACCCTCATTAAAGAAATGTGCGTTAGGCGCAACGATAAGTCCGCCCATCTGCGCGGTCCTTACCTCGCCGGCGTAATCGCCGAAGTTGAAAGTAACGTTAGCGTTTGAAAGGTTCCAGTTTACTCCCTTATTAGCAACGCCCATATCAACAAAAGTCGTATCTGCGTCGGTAATAACGTTTATGATAACCTTAACGCCGCCGTTATCCGTTAAAAGCTTTTCTATGTAGCTGCCGTTTGCGCTCAGATCACTGTGATGCACACTTGCCACAAGTGTCTGACCGGGCTTAACAGTCTTATTCTCAATAGCAAAGACGGCGTCTCTGAGAGAATTTGCAGAATCCTCTGCGGAGTATCCGACCTCGTTTATGAGAGCCTGCCCCGCCGCAGCCATATACGCGAGATTTCCGTTTATGTCAGCAAACTTGTCATTTTCATCCGCACGGCGTACAGTAAGTCTCTTTAAGTCATCGCACTCGATCTTATACTCTTTACCGCCAGCTCTGAAACCGATCTTGTTTCCGTTGTCAAAATGAAACTCCTCGTAATCAAAGCCGAGAACCAGCTCGTACGAAGTACCCTCGTACATATGGATCTTGACCATATCGCCGTCGCTTTGCGGAGGCTGAGCGATATAGCAGGTGTAAACATCGAAGCCATCAACATTATTCTTTTCAAAATTAGCCGCAACATTAGTATTGAAAACATCAAACTTGTTGACGTTTTCCGCACAAATATTTCCCTCAACATGAATACCATACATATTGAGATCTTTGGTATACGCCGCGAAGCCCTTAAGGCCCGAAAGCGAGTTGTTCAGGTTTGCGACACCGCTTGCTTCTTCCGAAGCTACATATACATTTGAGCCGCACTTAAGATAGCCCTGTTTAGAGCCTATCTCGTTCTGCTGGCTTTGCGTCTGACCATCGCCGTTGTTATTATTTGCGTCATCACCCGGGTTTACAGCAGCCGACGCCGTCATTGCACCAGCGCGCGAACCCAGAACGGTAACAGCAAACGCAAACATAAAGGCAACTTTGCCCTTATTGGTCTTTTTCTTCTTTTCCTCTTCCGACATGGCTGTCATCTCCCTAAATAAAACAAAATATTAAAAACGAATACACTTATCCCACACTTGTGGTTATTACTATTATAACATCTACTTTCACATTTGTCAATAGTTTTCACAAATTTTTTTAAAAAATTTTGAACAATATTTACGACAGTTTTTAACTTATGTGACAATTTGATGAAAATTTAAAAAGATTCGCTAAAATACTTTGCTTAAACAACTCTCTTACTCATTAAATCGGGATTATACGCGCATTTTACAGCAGTTTCCGCGGTAATTATCCCGTTTTTATACATATTAAGCAAACTGTTGTCCATCGTGGTCATACCGGGAGCAGACTGAATGACCGAGTCTATCTGATGAGTCTTCTCATCCCGGATAAGCGTTCTTATGGCGCTGTTCATAGTCATGATTTCAAACGCTGGAACATGCTTTCCTTCTTTAGAAACAACAAGCTGCTGTGAAATTACGGCGTTAAGAACCATCGAAAGCTGTATGCGTATCTGGTGCTGTTGATTTGTGGGGAATACGTCGATTATTCTGTCGATCGTATTTGCCGCGCCGAGAGTATGTAACGTTGAAAGCACAAGTTGTCCTGTTTCGGCGGCGGTCATAGCCACGCTTATTGTCTCATAATCGCGCATCTCACCAAGCAGAATAACGTCCGGCGACTGTCTCAGCGCCGAGCGAAGCGCTGAAAGATAGCTGTCGGTGTCGATATTTATCTCGCGCTGGCTGATTATGCTCTTTTTGTGTTTATGGAGAAACTCGATGGGATCTTCTATCGTGATGATATGCCCCGCGCGCTCCATATTTATCTGTTCAATAATACAGGACAGCGTCGTTGATTTTCCGCTTCCGGCAGGTCCGGTGACGAGCACAATGCCGCTTTTCATCTGCGACAAATGCATTACGCTTTCCGGAATACCTATCTCATTCGGCTCGGGCAGGACAAACGGGACATACCTCAATACCGCCGCGTATGACCCGCGCTGTTTGAAAATGTTCGCGCGAAAGCGTCCCATTCCTACAACTGATATCGAAAAGTCCATTTCCTTTTCAGGCATTTCGTCTATTCCGAAAGAAAATCCGCCGAGCTTGTATATTTCATAGACAAGCTCCTTAGTCATCGTCGGAGTAAGCTGATTTTCGTTAATTTTTATCAGTCTGCCGTTTGTTTTGTAGCTAAGCGCAGCACCCGATATTATAAAAATATCGGACGCGTTATCTTCGGATGCTGTTTTCAGTATCTCAAGCAGTTCCATATTTTCCTCACTTCAATAATTAATTAAACGTTCCGTCCCAGACATTCAGTCCGTGATCTTCGTCAAAAGAGCTCGTAACGCTCTTCCAGAAATCTATCCTGTACTCGCGGCGATCCTCGAAAAAGGTAACGCCCGCATAAATGCTCTGACGCTCGTTTACCTCAACAATAAATTCCGCCGTACAGCCTTCGAGAGAATTTTTAACCGTAACCCCTTCTATTTCCCCAGCCGCGGTCTCAAAGCTTTCGGTAAAAAACAATGAATTTCTCGAACTGTCGGCTATTTCATCAAGCCTGAAAAGTATTTCCTTTGCCGACATATCAGCTTCGCGGTAATCTTTTAGGTAATTTCCCGCGCGGGCATTTAAAGCATCATTTGAGCCTGCCGCACGAAAGCTGAGCACTGCGAAGATCGTGAGACAAAGCACCGCGAAAATGATCATTACGGTTATATAACCAACGCCTATTCCCGCGTTTTTTGGTTTAGATCTGTTCATCATTGCCTCCGTTTTGGACATAAGCCGCACAGGTGAATTGGTAGATCTCCCTGTCGCCATCTGAAAATGTAAGTGTTAGTTTTGAGAATGTTCCCGCCAAACTGTGCTTTTTCTCCTCATATTTTAGCAGTGTTATGCTTTCGTCAAGCCCGCCGCATTCACTTATAACAAGTTTTATGGCTTCGTCAGCATTACCGTTTTCGGAATATACCTCGGCAACCGACTCAGAAAACACAATAACGCTTTCAAGCATCTCGCTCTGGCGCGATTTTCTGTCAGCTCCCGCAAAAACAGTAAGAATAACTGTTCCGGAAATGCTGAAAAACAAAAGCGCAATGATCATCTCAATAAAAAACAGGTTAAGCGGCCGTTTTGTTGTTTTATTCATTTCGTTATCCTTTTCGTACAAGGGCGGCGCATTTCTCACTGCCGACATTTACCGATATTTTGTAAAAGCTTTCCGATTCGCTTATTTCCATTCCGCTGAGCTCAAATATCCTTTCACCGCCCGAAAGCTCATATTCGGCGTTTGCGGCAACAGTTTTTTCGTAAAGTCCGCCGTCTGAAAAATAAATGATATTTGAAATTCCGCCGCTTCGCAAAACCATGACGTTTTGTGAAACATCCACACTGTCCGCGCTTTTTATTTTATTAGAGATATATCTTATAGAAGCCGAGGCGGTGAAATTTGTTCCGTAATTATCGCTTATACGGCTATAGGAGCCTGCCGCAGCCGCTATAATCATCATCATACATACGGCGAACAGCAAAAACAAAAGCATACTTCCGATCGTACTTATGGTATCGGATGTGTTTCTATAGTTCTTCACCTGTTTACCGCCTTTCAATGATAGTTATGGTAGGGCGAATATTTGCCGCGACAGATTCGTAATGCACAATATACTTGCTGCTGTCAACAACCACGCCGTAGTTTTCCGTGAGATATTGCATGCTCTCGGGATAAACTCCTTCAATTGCATAGCATATCGTCACTCCGTTTTCTATGGTATTCTTTATTTCCTCAAGCTCTTTCGCGTCTACCGCGCTGTCGGCGTTTAACACTCCGGAAACAAGCCAGACAAGCATTATCATGAAAACGGCTATGGGCAGCGCGGCGGACAAAACTCTCCGCAAAGAAAATCTTTTCATCTTCTCACCCTAAAACAGACATTATATTCATAAGCGGTATCATAACCGAAAGCAATACCGCGCCTATGACAGTTGTAAGTATAATTACTATAAGCGGCTCGATGACAGATACTATTCCGGAGGCAGCGTCCGACGCCTCATTGGCGCATCGCTCTGAAAGCTTTTTCCACGACTGCTCGAAAGAGCCCGAGGTATACGCGAATTTCAGCGAATGCGCAAACATCGGCGGAAAGATATTTGATGTAGAGATAACGTCCGCGAAATATTCGCCGTTTAAAACCCGCTCACGGCAGTTTTCAAGCCTATTTACAAGTTTTTTATCATCTATGAGCGACGCCGCGTACATCGGCATTTCCTCCGCCGCTATACCCGCAGAAGCCATAAGGCTCATCGCGCTTGATATTTTGGCAAGAGAAAACTTTTTAGAAACACTCTTTGTCGGCGGAAATGCAGCGAGAAAACCCGACATTTTTTTTCTGATTGAAGGAACAAGCGACAGAAGCGCAAATATAATAGCGGCGGCTATAACCGCTAAAAGTACTATCAGGATAACCCAGCCTATCCCATAGGCGGTGTTTACGGCAGAGCTTACAGTTTCGCTTACGGACGCGTCAAACTGCGCGAAGATCTTGCTGAACATCGGAAGTACCAGCACAATAAGCACAACAATTACCGCAGTCATCATCAAAAGCAGCAAAAGCGGATGCATGACCGCAGACCTTACGGTTCTGTTAAGCTCGGCGCGGTTTTCATAATATTCGGACAGATCCTTTAAAACATTTTCAAGCCGTCCCGTTACGCTTCCGATCCTCACCATATTTACCGCGTATTCGGGAAATCTTCCGCACTCGTCCATTGCGTCCGCAAGGTTTTTTCCGCTGTTTATGCTTTTGGAAAGACTTCCAAACAGTTCTCTCATGCGTTTGTCGCCGATATCCTCGTGTAAGATCTCCATACCGTCGGAGAGCTGCATGCCCGCATTAAGTATCAGCGCAAGCTGTTCAAAAAAATACGCCGTTTCGTCAGAAGAAAGCTTCTTCATTTTATTACTCCTTGTCATTTATTTATATAGTTTATTTAATAATAGTACACAGCAGAATAGTTGGTGCTGTTCATTATATAATTTGAAATTGTCACCTTGTCCGCCGCGCTGGCATAAAACGTAGCGTCGACAATGTTATATCCCCTTTTGTTCATAAGCAGCTCGGGGGTTATCCAACCGGTCTCCTCCGTGTATATCTCATTCCACGCATGATAAATATCCGGACTTGCGTAGCCGATGACCAGCCGCGTCGGTATCCCTTGCGAGCGAAGCATTGCCGCCATAAGCGACGCGTAATCAAAGCATATTCCCTTTTTGCTTCTGAGCGTACTGTCGGGATTAGGGATATAACCGCCCTTTACGGTTGCGGCGAGCTGGTAATCGTAAGAGATGTTGCTTGAAATATAAAGGAAGATTGCCGAGATCTTGTCTATGTCGCTTGTTTTGCCGGCGCATAGCTCCGCGGCTTTTTGTACGCAATTTGAGCTTTTACTGTAATAAACATAGCTGTTAGAATAAGTATACGGCTTGATATCGTTTGTTACGGAGATACCTACAGTTTGTTGGATAGGAGTTGAATAAGAATTTCCCTCAATTTTCTCGAAAACGGAGAATGTATATGTCCCGCTTCCGCAGGAAAGCGGAAAATACTGCGCCGCACCGTTTGTAATAACATCAAAGGTATACTCTTTACCAGAACAGTTATATCTGAACTTTACTCGTTCCGCGCTTCCGGTATATTTTACGGAAACATATCCGTTTGAGGCGTTAGAATAGTCAAGTACAATGCCACTCGCGGTAAATACCGCCGTTCCCGGAGAAGTCGGTACAACTATGTCGGGAATTACAACAGTCGGCGGATTTGAAGATGAGCTTGTCGACGAACTCGTTGATGAGCTTATTGAACTCGACGAACTTGTATAAGAACTTGAAGTTGATGAGCTCGCGCTCGAAGAAGACGCGCTTGAAAAGCTCGAACCCGAAGATTCGTTTGACGAACTTTCATTCGATACCGAACTTGAGGAAATTTCACTTTGTGTTGAACTTGACGAAACCGCGCTTGATGACGAGTCTGAAAACTCGCTCGATGTATGATCTCCCGAATCCGATATCAAAGAAACAGCTTCGGAAGAAGAATCGTAATCCGGCGGCGCTGTAGGGTTCTGACAGCCGGCAAGAGCAAGGGCGAGAAATACCGCAAGAATTGCCGTTTTATGTATTCGCGGCGGACCGCCGCCATGTCTGCTGCTCATAAAACACTCCTTTCGTTTTATCTGCCGAGCCTTAGGTCGCGAAGAAGGATATAGTCCTCGTCTACCTCATTATAAAGCTTTTTGGTGTTTCCGTTTAAGATCTCCGAGATATAATATCCCGCAAGTCGGTAGAACTCATCCTCATAATTCACGACGTTCGCTCCTCCGAACGCGAATTTATCCGAAGAATAGAACTTCTTCGAAATGTCTATCACAAAACATTTTGTAACGCTCGCAAAGCGTTCCTCACATAAAGCGATAAACTTCCTCTTTATATTGTTGAGCTTATCCGAGCCAAACGGCTCGAGCTTATAGTCGAGCGTGATATATTCACTTTTCGGCTCTGTTTTGATAAGGATAATGTTATCCCCGTAAAGCTCGGTGATCTCTTCGGCGAACTTGGTGATTTTCTCCGAGCAATAGCTCATAGAACGCTTTTCAAACAAAAAGCATTCCGTGCAGTACTTTCTGATATCCGCGTAAAAATCAGTACTAAGCAAAAAGTCGTCAAGTTCGAACAAAGCGCCCTTGTATTCCGCCATTCGGCAGATAACGTCGTAGAAGTCCAGCAGTATCCAGCTTGAGTTGCTTTCCTCAAGAACATCAAAGCCGTTTCTTGTAAAAGAATCTACGGTTGTTTTTCTGCGGTATGTGTTTCCCCTGAAAGCGTCGGTCCCGGCGGGAAAATCAATTTTTATGGGTTCTTCATAGTGCAGTATCGGCGCCTGTTTTTGAATAAACTTTCCGGACTGAGCGTCACGGCAGCAATTGAGCGACTCTCTTGAAACCGAGCTTCCCCATATATCAACGGTCATCATATTGATATCGGTAGCGTACTTTCTGAACTGAGGCTTACCGCGGATAAGAAAGACAAGCTCAGCATTGCTTTCGTTTACAGGAAGTCCCGTCTGTATCGACAAAAGTTTTGCGATTGATTTTACAATGTTGTATTTTTCATCAAACGCGGGTCTGAAAAAATCGTAAGTCCTTTCGAGTCCGCCTTTCTGGACCGCGTCTATAATTTCCGCCGCGCGGCAGATATCCTCGGCATACGGATCGTTTGCGAAAAATCTTCTGACAGACGACAGCTCACAGTTTCCCGCTGTTTTAAGCCTTAAAAGGCGGGTACGGTGCGTTGAAGCGAATTCCTTGTTTGTTTTGGCTATGATATTATCCGCCGCGCAGTTCATATCCAGCAGACGCTTGGAATATGAACGCAAAGTCATGCTGTCATAATATTTCAATACTCTTTCAAACCAGATATCAAGACCCGGCTTGTTTACACAGGTTCTCTCAAGAGGAGATGTTATTTCCAGAACCGCGCGGTACGCGTCCTCGAAATATCCCTCCTCAAAATCATCTCCGTTTACAGACGAAAAATATTTTCCCGACAGGTCAACGATGCGCGGCTTTACAAGCTCGATAAAATAATCCTCCATCGCTCTTATAAACCTGTTTGTGCGCTCGGGGGCAGGAACAGTGCGCAGCTCGGCTCTTCTTACTCGGGAATTTGTTATTTTAGTTCTGAACAGAATTATCTGCTTTCCCGATGAAGAAAGCTTTTCGGCATAGCTTCTGACAAGAGGTCTGAATATTGCCTCACCAAACGGCGGGCGGATCTTCAGAAGCTCCTCTTTGTGCCTGTCAAAAAACTCGCTTCTGACAAAGCTCTTTGTATTGGTAAAATATGTCTGCCCGTTAACGTCGTCAATTCTGAGACAGGAATATACTCCCGCACCGAAAAAGTCTACGGCAATATAATCGGGATCGGTATCAAAAATATATTCCGAAATATCCTTGGTAAATTCAAGCAAAAGTCTTCCTTCGCATTTTTCCTCGGGTTTTAACGGATTTGACCCAAGCGAAAGCTGGGAAACAAACATTGCTGTATCATCGATTCTGAAGTCATTTCCCGAACGGAAAATCTTTCTGAGCAGACTCGAACCAGAAAGCATAATTTTCGGTCTGTATGTGTAACATCTCAGCTTTTTACCGATTATTCTCGCGGTCCTCTCAAAGCTTTCGTGCGTATGGACGCTATGCGACGGGAACGCACGGACAACTGCCGCGCCGAATTCCCTGTTCTCGCTGAAAACAGGTATATACGAAAGCTCGGCGCTTACTGTGCCGTTCTTTTTGACAAGTTCCGCACGAAGAATTACTCCGTCGCGGTTTTCACGGTTATCGCTCATTGTCGAAAGGAAATTTCCAAGCGAGAAAAGGCAAGGCACAGTTCTTCCGTCGCCGGTCTCAATATACGAAATTCTCTGAACTACATGAGGATGAGAACCGACAATAAGGTCAACTCCCGCGTTTGCCATAAATTCAGCGGTTTCGACCTGATGCTCAAGCACAGCGGGAGTGTTCATACTTCCCCAATGCTGATAGGCGATTATATACTCTGCTCCCCTTGATTTCGCGCGGAAAACAAGCCTCTCAAAATTCTTTCTTCCGAATCTTCCGAGAGTAGTGGTCATATGCTGATTATCCGCAACGGTTTCCTCGAGCCCATTTGACGCCATGCACAGCGCGATAAACGCTACTTTAATTCCCTTTATCCGCACAACTATGGGATTTCTGCCTATTGTTCCGATATTTTTCATCCCGAGAGCTTCTATCCTGCGAACAGTTTCGTAAAGTCCGTCCGCGCCCGCGTCACAGTTATGATTTGTTGCAGTTACGAGCCCCTTGAAGCCGGCACGGGAAATTGCCGAAAGAAAAGTTGAAGGAGAATTTGAGTTGGACGCTCCGTTATCAAGTCTCAGACACTCGTCTTCAAAAGGCGCGCCGTCATAGCATGTAGCCTCGAGAACACCAACGGAAAAATCCGCCTCGGAAAGCGTCTGGCTTATACCCGAAAAGGCCTCGGTAAAATCGTACGAAATCACCTTTGCCGCACGCTTTTGCGCGAGAGTACACATAATGTCGCCCGCAAGCATAATGACCGCGCGATTTTCAGGAGATAACAGAGATCTCTCGACCTCGACCTTCGTTTCAAAAGACTCTCCGTCAACCGCCATTATTTTCACCATGCACGAGCCTTCTCTTTTTGCGGTGATAACGCCGGACATATCGACGGAAGCTATTCTCTCATTGCTTGAAGAATATGACCTTATCTTCGGCTCAGAGTTCTCTCTTTCACATTTAATTTTGACAGATTCCCCTACCTTAAGACAAACAGCCTTCTGCGCAGTTAGCCTGATGCAGACGGGTGTGAACGACATAGTTTCACTTGCCGCCCCGACTGTTTCCCTGCCCTTTCTGAAAGAAAACGCGCGTATTTTCACAAGATACTCGACATTATTCTCAAATCCGAGGACAGTCTTTTCACAGTTTTGAGAATATCGGATCTTTATGCAGTTTTCCGGCTCTGACGCGCGAAAAAAATACAGTTTGTAGCCAACCGCGCCTTCTACAGCTTCCCACTTCGCCGCACAAGCTCCGTCATCTCCCGCAACAGTAAAATTGTTCGGTGCCTTTAATCTCATAAAAACAACCCTTCCGTCAATCAGAAATCATCATAAAACGCCTTCAAATACCATTCCCCGCGTAAAGCAGCCGCTTGGCTCAAATTGTCTTTCATACATTTCAACAATGCTCTTCAGGTCTTTTTCATAAGTAAAGTTAAATACAATAAAATCAAAACCCTTCAAAACATCCGGCTTATCACTTAATATAAGCGGGTCGGGATTCAAAAGTTCTACACTTCTCTCACCGCACAAAACAGGAATTTCACGTCCGAAACGATCGAAAATATGTCTTTCACAGTTTTTCTTTCCTCCGCAGGATTTCCCATCCGCAACCGGACATCGCCGCATAAGCGTAAGCGGAAGCTTTCCATACGCTACAATTCCCGTTGGAATACCGCTGTTGATCTCCGCCAGATCCGATGCCTTACCTTCAATTGACAGCGTCAGATCCGAAAAGCCGAACTCTTCACATACTCTTACGGAAACACTGTTTAAAATATTCATCCGAAATCCGCCGAAAAGCTTAAATCCGCATTCTCTCAGAAGCATCGCGTGAGCAAGCGTCTGAGCAAAACCGTTTTCAAATCCCATTTTTCTTAATCTTAAAAGCCGTGCTCTATCCTCTTCGTCGTTTAATATAAGCGGCAAAGCGACCGCGATTTTTTCCTTAAACGGGGTTTGTTCGTCCAGTAAAGCGATAGGAGCGTAAATCATCTCAAACGGAAGCTCAAGCGCCTGCAAAAGCTGCTCTGCATTACGCACCTCCGCGCGGTAAGCCGTTTTTTCAGGCAACACCCGTTTTTTTTCAGGAATTTCCGGCTCAAAAATTTTATAGCTCAGCGTATTTTCTTTAACAACAAGCTCTTCAAGCCTTTGACAAACTGCCCGTCTTAAAGCGTTAAGCGCAGACGCCGACACATAAAGTCCGTCACCGACCTCTGCTTTGATATCACCTGCAAAAAACTGAGTTCCGCCGAGCTTTGCCATTCTATCACATACGGATTTATCACTCAGCGACTGTTCCACAGCTTTTTCTGGAACAATCCCGATCTCAGCCGAAATTCCGCCGAAACGGCAGTTTGCAACCGCGCTGATCTGCTCTCCCGATACGATTTTTACATTTATATCGACTTTTATTCTCGGAAACTCATCTTTGTAAATACTGTGTATCGAGCTTAAAGACTTCGCTGAAAAATCAACGTCCTCCTTACCGCGAATACCGTTCATAGCGCTGTAATCGCCTGTAAAGTAGCCGTTAGTAAGCCCCCCGCGCGAGAAAACGTTTTTTAGACGTTCTTCATCAAATTCCCGGGAGCTGCGGCCCTTTACGCACGCATCAACAGCGCACGCGACATATTCGGGGCGCTTCATTCTGCCTTCGATCTTAAACGACGCGATTTCGGAAAGCTCCGAAAGCTCGTTTATTATCGAGCCGTCCTTAAGCGAAATTACACTATGTCTGCCGTCTGCGCTGAAGTCAAGGCGGCATGGCTGGGCGCAAAGCCCGCGGTTTCCGCTTCTCTTGCCGAAAAATGCGCTCATATAACACTGACCGCTGACAGATGTGCACAGAGCACCATGCACAAAGATCTCGATCTCAAGCTCAGTTTCACGGTTTATTTTCAGGATTTCTTCCTTTGAAAGCTCACGGCCTATTACAGCTCTTTTAAATCCAAGCTCACCCGCCGCTTTTACTCCCGAAACACTGTTAAGCGTCATTTGCGTTGAAGCGTGCCGCGGCATCTCGGGACATATTTCGCGGATAAGCTCCGCAGCGCCCAAGTCTTGAACGATTATTCCGTCAATCCCGCATTCAGCAACACTTTTCACACACTCGGCAAATTCGGAAAGCTCGCGGTCGTAAATAAGAGTATTAAGTGCTACATAAAGCTTTACCCCGCGCTTATGACATTCTGAGACAGCTTTTTTAAGCTCGTCATCCGAAAAATTTTGGGCGTTTTTTCTCGCGGAAAACCGCTTTAGTCCCAAGTAAACCGCGTCAGCTCCCGAATTAAGAGCCGCCCCGAGACTTTCAAGACTTCCGCACGGCGCAAGGATCTCGCTCATAACGTAAGCTGTCCGTCCTCGAGCATTTCTTTTATCTGCTTATCAAGAGAGGCATTTGTCTTTTTCAGCGCCTTTATCTCGCGCATAAGCTCAGCGTTTTTAACAGTAAGAGCCGAAAGCTCGTCTTTTGTATTTTCAAGCTCGGCAGCCGCACCTTTCTCTTCAGCTTTTTTAAGCGCCGCGTTTTCACTTTCCATCTGTGAGTATTTTACCTTAAGATCGTTAAGCTCCGCGCTTGTTTTGTCGGCAGCGTCTATTTTTGCGGAAAGTCCGTCGATCTTTTGCTTAAGTTCCTTGTTATTTTTTTCAAGCTCATCATACGCCGCCGCAAGCTCATCATAATCGCTGTCGCTTGAAGATTTTTTCTGAAGATTTTCGACAAGTTCCTTTTGTTTTGATAATTCGGCTTCCGCTTTATCTGCGCGTGATTTTTCGCGGTTAAACGCCTCTTCAAAATTCATCGCCTTGTCAAGCTTTTCGGTAAGCCGCTTGTTTTCCTCTTTGATCTTTACAGCTTTATTATTTTCATTCAAAAGCTCCGAAATACGCTTATCGCGTTCGGAAACGTTTTTCTTCTGCTTCTCTATTTCCGCGGTATTTTCACCCGAAGTCCGCGAAAGGTCGGAATTTTTCTTCGTAAGCTCGGAAATATTCTTCTCCGCTGCGGAAAGCTGTGCTTTCAGCTTTTCGCATTCCGCCGCCTTTTCATTTGCGGATTTAAGAGTTTCAGCAAGCTGTTCATTTTTACCTTCAAGCTCCGAAAACCGCTTTGAAAGCTTATCAAATTCGGTTTTAAGCTTTTTAAGCTCATCGCTGTCGGCTTTTAGCTTTTGATTTTCCTCCAGCGCCGTTTTAGCCGCCGCTTCGGTGGATTTTATCCGCGATATCTCGGAATTTGCCTCGTTCAGCTTTATCTGAGTTTCAGCAAGCTCGCTTGAAAGCTCAAGCGCGGAATACACCGCCGCGTCGTCTCGCTTCAAATCAATATTTTCCGCACAATATTCCGTCATCATTTTATCTATCTTTTCAGCGGCGGATGTAAGTACTTTCGCGTTATCCGTAACAAGCTTATAGTTTCTTCCGCCGATCGTCAACGTGATTTTTTCATTCAGCATTGTCTTTAAAGTCCTTTCAATGAAATGCATATATATTTATTATAATACATTTTCACTTTTATTTCAATAGGGATTTGCAAAAAAATTCGGAACCGCGCTTTACGGCTCCGAATTTCAAATATCGACATAGCTGAAAGAATATCAGCCTAACTCCTTCATAACACTCATATAAGCGGGACGTATGATCTTTCCCGCGCTGGTAAGCTCTTCGAGCCTGTGCGCGCTCCAGCCGGCAATTCTCGCCACGGCGAAAATTGCCGTGAAAAGCTCTGTCGGAATGCCGAGCATATCGTAAACAAAGCCGCTGTAAAAGTCCACATTCGGGCTTACGCCTTTCATTATCTTGCGTTTTTCGGCAATAAGCTTGGGCGCGGCGTCCTCAATATACTTGTACAACAGCATATCATCCTCGCGCTTCTTTTCAGCCGCAAGCTTTTCAACAAAACCGCGGAAAATTCTTTCTCTCGGATCTGATAGCGAATATACCGCGTGTCCCATTCCGTATATAAGACCCTTTCTGTCAAAAGCTTCTCCCGCCAATATCTTGCCGAGATATTCGTATACTTCCTCATAATCCTTCGGGTTTCTGACATTTTCACGGATATTTTCCATCATTTCCATTACCTTTATGTTCGCGCCGCCGTGCTTGGGTCCCTTAAGCGAAGACATGGCCGCGGCTATGGTGGAATAGGTATCCGAGCCGGACGAGGTAACAACGCGCGTTGTAAAGGTAGAATTGTTTCCGCCGCCGTGCTCCATGTGAAGCATAAGCGCGACATCCAAAACCTTTGCCTCAAGCGCGGAATACTGTCTGTCCGGACGAAGCATCATAAGCAGATTTTCAGCGGTTGAAAGCGAACTGTCAGGACGGTGTATATACATGCTCTCGTCATTTTCATAATGATTATACGCGTGATAAGCGTAAACCGCCAGCATCGGAAACTCCGCCAGAAGCTTTATACACTGATAAAGGCTGTCCTCAAGACTGCCGGAAAGCGCGGTGGGGTCGTATGACGCAAGCGTAAGAATACTTCTCGTCATAGAGTTCATAATATCTTTACTCGGAGCTTTCATTATGACGTCGCGCGTAAAGTTTGTCGGAAGCGAACGGCACTTTCCGAGAATATCATTAAAACGCTCGGATTCCTTTTCATCCGGCATTTCTCCGAACATCAGCAGATATGACGTTTTCTCAAAGCCAAAACAGCCGTCAGCACACATAGCTACGAGATCTTTTACGTTATAACCGCGATACCACAGTTCTCCGTCGCATGGAATTTCATTTCCGTTTTCATCTTTGGTAAAAGAAACCATTTTCGAAATAGAGGTAAGACCCGTTAAAACGCCCTTTCCGTTTACATCGCGAAGTCCGCGGTTTACTCCGTGCTTTTTGAAAAGCTCATCGGAAATATAATCGTTTTTTCTGCATAATTCCTGCTTTTCAGCTGCGTATTCTCTGATTTCATCCATCATATTATTCCCCTCTTTCTTAAATATTCCCCAAAACAGCCTCCGTGGCGTTTTTAGTGTATTTCATTAAGTATAACATAAATTAGATAATAAATCAAGTAAAAAAGGAAAATTTCACATATTTATCAAAAAAGTCCGGCTCAAACAAATTAACAAAACGAGGTAAATAATGAGAGAAACCAGCATAAGTAAAGGGCTCAGCTCAACCAAAGCGCAAAGCGCGAAAAAAAACGCCGGCGCCGCGAGAACCAAAAGCATAGGGACAATAATAAATTCTAACATTTTTACTTTTTTTAATCTGATAAACGTTATAATCGCCGTTGCTTTGGCTATGGTCGGAAGCTTCAGGAATATGCTGTTTATAGCGGTCGTTTGCGCAAACGCGGCGATAGGTATTTACGAAGAAATAAGCGCTAAAATAAAGCTCGACAAGCTTAAAATACTTACTGCTCCGAAAGCTGATGTGATAAGGGACGGACAGGAAATTGAAATTGGTATTGCCGATATCTGCGAAAATGACCTTATGGTTTTAAGAAGCGGGAACAGTGTTTGCGCGGACTGCTTGGTTCTTGAAGGAACTATTGAGGTAAACGAAAGCCTGCTTACGGGTGAAAGCAATACGGTAACCAAACACAAAGGAGACGAATTATACTCGGGAAGCTTTATCACAAGCGGCTTCTGCAAGGCACAGGCTGTGAGGATAGGCGATGACAGTCTTTCGGGAAAGATAACATTTTCGGCGAAAAAATCAATAAAACGTCCATCTCAGATGATGAACGACATAAATAAAATACTGAAGATCATCTCCTTGTGCATTTTCCCATTTGGAACAGTTTTGTTTTCAAAGGCGTATTTTATTTACGGAACGTCGCTTTCGGAAAGTGTCGAGCAAACCGCGGCGGCGCTTATAGGAATGATCCCCGAGGGTCTGCTTTTGCTTACAAGCACCGCTCTGGCTGTAAGCTCGATACGACTCGCCAAAAAGGAAATACTGTGTCAGAATCTTTACTGTGCGGAAAGACTTTCACGAGCGGACGTGCTGTGTCTTGACAAAACAGGAACGCTTACCGAAGGTAAACCAAGACTTGAAAAGATAATTCCTGTTGATGAAAGCTTTGACGCTGATTCGGCTCTGATCTCCTTTGTAAACGCGTTTGACGCGCCAAACGCCACTCTTAAAGCAATTGCCGCGGCATTGCCGGAAGGAAAACCCGAAAAGCCGGTTGAAATTATTGAATTTTCTTCCGAGCGCAAGTGGAGCGCAGCGGTTTTTGAAAAATCAGGGACAATAATTCTCGGAGCGGAAGAGTTTGTTTTAGGCGGCAATTCGCTCTGCAAAGAATACTCCGAAAGCGGTCTGAGAGCGCTTATCCTTGTACAAACAGATGAGCGTATAGTTGACAAAAAGCTTCCGAAAAACCTAAGCACTAAGGCAATAATCACGCTTTCGGATACAATAAGGCCCTCCGCAAAAAAGGCTCTTGAATTTTTCAGAAAGCAGGGCGTTCAGCTCAAGATAATAAGCGGCGACGATCCCGAAACGACAGCGGAAATCGCGCGCAAATGCGGTTTTGAGGGGCAATGCGCGGATATATCGGATGTTTCGGAAGAAAACATCTCCGAAATTGCAGAAAAATATTCTGTTTTCGGCAGAGCAAAGCCCGACGCCAAGGCTCAAATAGTCAGAGCGCTCAAAGCCTCGGGCCACACCGTCGCGATGATAGGAGACGGAGTAAACGATATTCCGGCGCTGACTGAGTCTGACTGTCCTGTGGCTTTACATTCCGGCAGCGACGCGACAAGATGCGTATGCGAGCTTGTTTTGTTAAACTCTGACCTTGCCTCGCTGGCGGACTGTGTAAACGAGGGGCGGAGATGCATAAATAACATCGAGCGTTCTTCAGCTCTTTTTTTGGTAAAGACGATTTTTTCATTCACCCTTTCGGTACTGTTTTTGTTCTTACAGTATAATTATCCTTTCAGACCCATTCAGCTTACGCTTATAAGCGCTCTTATGATAGGTTTACCGTCGTTTCTGCTGACCTTTGAGCCAAATTTCGGTATTGTCCGCGGCAGTTTTACAAAAAATGCGCTGAAACGCTCCGCGCCGTTTGGAATAGCGGTGGCTGTCATTGTTGCTATTACGGTTGTCATCTGCGGGATAATCGGCTCATCTGACGAATTTTCCTCTACCCTCTGTGTTTTCCTTACGGCAGGAGTATGCTTTTGTTCACTTGCCTGCGTTTGCATTCCTTTCAACATAAAACGTGTGACCATGTGTATTCTGATCTTAGCGGCATTTATCACAGCAGTGCTTATTTTCCCTGAAGTTTTCTTCATTTCATTTGATTTTTGAAATCACGTTTTTCGACAGATATCCCCACAAAATGAAAAATATGAAATTATTTTTTAAAAAGCTATTGACAAATCTTATCTGTAGTGGTATAATAACTTTTGTTGAGTGATTATTCAGCAGAGGATATCGCGGGATGGAGCAGCTCGGTAGCTCGTCGGGCTCATAACCCGAAGGTCG
>JAFLUG010000044.1 GCA_022508885.1 Oscillospiraceae bacterium
GTGGGGTTGCCCCCAAACGGTTTTCAAGACCGCCTCGTTATGACCACTTCGATACCTCTCCGAATTCAACTTTATTATTTTACCATATTTTCCGATTTTTGTCAAGAGGTTTGCAAAAAAATCCGCGGGATTCCACGGATAGATTTTGTTATTCCAGATTAAAAGCTGAGAGTTTAGGGTAATATGCCGAGCTTCCGAGCTGTTCTTCCACGCGCAAAAGACGGTTGTATTTTTCCGTGCGCTCAGAACGTGACGGAGCGCCTGTTTTTATCTGCATTGTGTTTAACGCGACCGCGAGGTCGGAAATAAACGTGTCTGCGGTCTCTCCCGAGCGATGAGATGATATCGCGGTATAATGCGCTTTATGGGCGGTTTTTACCGCCTCGACAGTTTCGGAAACGGTGCCTATCTGATTAAGCTTTATCAGCACCGAGTTTGCCGCGCCTTGTGATATTCCCTTGGAAATTCTGTTTACATTTGTCACGAAAAGGTCGTCGCCGACAAGCTGTACTCGCTTTCCGAGCGTTTTCGTAAGCCTTTGCCAGCCGTCCCAGTCCTCCTCATCAAGCGCATCCTCAATTGAAATAATCGGGTATTTGTTTACGAGACTTTCCCAGTGTGAAATAAGTTCGTCGGTAGAAAATCTCTTTTTTGATTTAGGGAGAAAGTATTCGCCCACGTTATCGGATTTCCACTCGCTTGCCGCCGCGTCTATCGCTATCATAAAATCCTCACCGGGCTTGTAACCTGCTTTTTCGACGGCATTCAGAATGCATTCGATCGCTTCTTCATCACTGCTCAAATTCGGAGCAAATCCTCCCTCGTCACCTACAGAAGCCGCGAGTCCGCATGATCTCAGCAGACCGCCAAGAGAATGAAACACCTCGGAACACCACCTCAGCGCTTCCCTGAAGGAATTCGCGCCGACAGGCATTATCATGAACTCCTGAACATCAACATTATTTGACGCATGAGCGCCGCCATTCAGAATATTCATCATAGGTACGGGAAGTGATGTTGCTCCTATCCCGCCCAGAAAACGATAAAGCGGCATATCGAGGGACATTGCCGCGGCACGCGAACAAGCTATTGAAACCGCGAGTATTGCGTTTGCACCAAGGTTTGACTTATCGGGTGTTCCGTCGGCGGTTTTCATTACTTCATCTATGGCGTAGATATCCGCACAGCAAAATCCCGATACCGCGCTGTTAAGCGTTTTATTGATGTTATCAACGGCGTTTTGCACGCCTTTTCCTCCGTAGCGGCTTTTATCGCCGTCGCGAAGCTCGAGAGCCTCGAATCGACCTGTTGAAGCGCCGCTCGGAGCAGCTCCGAAGGCGACTGTCCCGTCGTCGAGATGAACCTCGGCCTCGACGGTGGGATTTCCGCGGGAATCCAGAATTTCACGACCGATTACTTTTTTAATTAACATTTGTTATGCCTTTTTCAAGGGAAAACCTTTTAAAAAAGGTTTTCCCTTTACCCTTTCCAAAACTTTTTTGTTCCGCCGCTTAAGCGGCGGTGATAGTTACAGCCGATAGACTTTGGCAACGGCAAGCTTTGGATATTATTACACAATTCCCCTAAAATATACAAAATGCCCTCCCGATATGGGAGAGCATTTTCTGTAAAAAATAATCTCACTTGAACTTCTGTATCATATTCACCAAAATTCCAACTCCCACCGAAAGCACCACGCTTATCGCCATCGGAAACCAGATGTTCGCGAGAGGAAGTCCGTTCGCGGCTTCGTTGAGATTCATTCCGTAAAAGCTGAAAACTATCGTCGGAACGGCAATTATTATCGTAAGAATTGTCATTCGCTTCATGACGATGTTAAGGTTGTTTGAGATAATACTCGCGAAAGTGTCCATCGTGCCGCTCAAAATGTTTGAGTAAATGTTCGTCATCTCGATAGCCTGCTTTACCTCTATCATAACGTCGTCAAGCAAGTCGGAGTCCTCCTCGTAAAGCTTTATGTAACGTCCGCGCATAAGCTTTTCAAGAACAGCCTCGTTTGATTTGAGCGAAGTAGAAAAATATACCAGCGATTTTTCAAGACCCAGAAGCTGTATCAATCCCTTGTTCTGCATAGAAAGATACATCTTTCCCTCGACATAGTTCGATATCTTGTCTATCTGCTTGAGGTACTGCAGATAGCGCGTAGCAATGCGCAGCAGGATAGTAAATACAAAATTTGTCTTATAATTCGTGCGGACGCCCTTTACAACGCCCTTTGATATCTCATCTACTATCGTATTTTGCTTCGCGCTTACGGTAATTACATTCTTGTCGGTGATTATAATTGACATAGGCATTGTCGAGTACAAAAGGGTGCGGTCGGGGTCGTTGTCCTGCTCGGCTATAGGATAGTCCACAACGATAAGCGTAACGCCGTCATCGCTTTCAATACGCGAGGGTTCCTCCTCGTCGAGAGCCGCGCGGACATAATCGCGGTCAATACCGAGGTCTTCTTCGACATAGGATATCTCCGTTTCTGTGGGGCTTGTGACCGACACCCAACAGCCTATTTCATATTCCTCTATCTTGCAGACCTTTCCCTCTATGCTTCTGTAAAACTCAATCATCGGGCGCTCACCTTCAAACTTTTTTCACGTTTTTAAACAACATATCTTATTGTAACACATTTTTTTCTAAATTACAAGTACTTTTACGGACGAAAAAAAATTAAGCCTTTATGCATAATGACAGCGACAGCCCGTCATATTCCCCGATTGACAAGCATAATATGTACAAAAATAATTTGAGGAGGATTTTATGGAAAAAGAAGAAAAACAAGGTATCTACGCCGAGCAGACTATCTACGACTCCGTATTGGAGCAAAGCGCGGAGATCGACTGTATCGTGCCCGACTATTGTCCCGAGGTTTTCAGAACGCTTTCCGGCTCGCTTTCGCCGAGAATAATGTCATACGCCGTATCGTCTGACGGAAAGCTTTCAATAGACGGTGAGATAATAGCCCGCGCCGTTTACGCAAACGAAGAAGGCGGTCAGCTTTGCTGCGTTACGGGAAGAACAACGTTTTCAAAAACCGTCGATATCGGTTCTTATGCCGAAAACGTAAACATTACCCTGAGTGAAAGCTACTGCACCTGCCGCGCGGTAAGCCAGCGCAGAATTGACGTAAGAGGAGCAATTTCCGTCGGGATAAGGGCATTTGGGTGTACAACGGTTAACCAGCCGGATATCCCCGATGGCCTTGAGCTTAAAACAGAAGAAATTTCCTGCGCGGGAAAAACGCTGTTTTCATCCAAAAAGCTCGTGATACGCGAGGAGATAGACACAGGTGCTTCGGGAATCTCGTTTATTATGGACAGCTCGGCTGTACCTAAAATAACCGATTTGCGCATTGTCGCAGACAAAGCGGTGGTTAAGGGTACAGTCTGTATAGAAGCCCTTTACGGTTTAGCTCTTCCCGACAGCAGCGCGAGCGTGCAGGCGGAAAAAATGTCAGCAGATGTGCCTGTATCCGCGATACTTGACGTAACGGGGATCTCCGACGAATACACGGTTATCCCGTCTGTAAGCGTGCTTGGCTTTGAACTTATCCCCAGAACTGAAAGCGGCGTTATGTCATGTGAGATAACAGCGGAGTGTTCGCTTAAGGCGGCGGAGGAAAGCAAGGTAAAAATTGCCTCGGACGCTTATTCCACAAGCTTTGAGACCGAAACAGCCACGGGAAAAATAAAGCTCGGAAGCGTGCCAAAGCCCGTTTCGCAGAACTTTCAGCTTAAGCTATCCGTGAAGAACGACACAGACATAGCCTCTGTCTGGGACGCCCGCGCGGAAATCAGAAACGCGGCCGCGAGAGTCGTGGAAAACGACCTTGTTCTTTCGGGACTTCTGCGCTGCAAAGCATACGGCAAAAGCGCGGACGGCACGGTTTTCTGCATTGAAAAACAGGAGCCGTTTGAGCAGAAGCTTTTGTCGGGAATAAGCGAAAACGCCTCGGTCAATTTTTCAACGGTCGTTTCCGGCACAAGCTTTGCGATAATGCCCGATAACACGCTCGAAATAACGGCAATGTGCGACGTTTCGGGTGATATGCGGGAAATAATAGCCTATGACGCGCTTACCTCGGCAAAAATACTCGAGGATAAACCAAAGCAGAATGACGGCGAATTTGCCATAAGAATATGCTATGCCGACGAGCCGAGGGACTGCTGGGATATCGCAAAGGAATACAACACAACTGTTTCCGCTTTGCTTGAGGAAAACACCGCTGACGACGAAAACAAGCTCGAAGGCATGATCGTTGTTCCGTACATATGATTTCAGACAATGAAAGGATAAATTATATGAACAATTCTATTTACGCCGATATTGCCCGCCGAACGGGCGGAAATATCTACCTCGGAGTTGTGGGGCCTGTGCGTTCGGGAAAATCTACCTTTATCAGCAGATTTATGAACAAGCTCGTTATCCCCAACATCTCCGACGAATACGCCAGAGGCCGCGCCGCGGACGAACTTCCGCAGAGCTCCGCGGGCAAGACCATTATGACCACAGAGCCGAAGTTTGTGCCCGAAGAAGCCGCGGCAGTCTCCATCGGCGATGTGAAAATGAACGTGAGACTCATAGACTGCGTAGGCTATATTGTTCCTTCGGCGGTCGGATATATTGAAGACAACGCGCCGAGAATGGTGATGACCTCGTGGTTTGACGAGGAGATACCGTTTAATATGGCAGCGGAGATAGGCACCCGAAAGGTCATAAACGACCACTCGACAATAGGCGTAGTAGTCACTACCGACGGCTCTATCACGGATATCCCGCGCGGCGAATACGCCGAGGCTGAGGAAAAGATAATCGCCGAGCTTAACGAGATAAACAAGCCGTTTGTGATACTGCTCAACACCCGCGAGCCGGACAGCGCCGAAACGAAAAAGCTCGCCGGGGAGATGTCGGAGAAATACGGAGAGAGAGTTATCCCGCTCAACTGCCTCGAGACCGACGAGGAAAAGATAACCGAGATATTGAGCGAGGTCCTGCTTAAATTCCCCGTAAAGGAGATAAAGATAAAGCTGCCGCGGTGGGTAATGTCGCTTAAAAAAGACCACAAGCTGAAAACGGGAGTTATCGAAGCGATAAAGGCGGCGTGCGCCGAGATAACCGACGTAAGCAAGGTGAAAAACGCGGGCGAAAAGATCACCGAATGCGAGTATGTAAAGCGCACCGAAACTCCCGAGCTCGACCTCGGCACAGGCTCGGGAATAATCGACATTGCGCTAAACGACGAGCTGTTCTATCAGATACTCGGCGAGGAAACGGGACTGGATATTCAGAGCGAAGCCGATCTTATGCCGTGTATGCTTATGCTTGCGGATATCAAGAAGAAATACGAGCGCGTGAAAAACGCGATAGACGAGGTAGAAGCAACGGGTTATGGGATAGTTCTGCCGCAGATGGAGGAGCTAAAGCTCGAAGAACCCGAGATAATCAAGCAGGGCGGAAAATACGGCGTAAGGCTTAAAGCCTCTGCCCCGTCGATACATATGATGAGCGCGGACATCACGACGGAGATAAACCCGATAGTCGGAAGCGAAAAGCAGTCCGAGGAGCTTATCAGCTTTTTGCTCAACGACTTCGAGGAGAACCCGACGAAAATATGGGAGAGCAATATCTTCGGAAAGTCGCTGCATGACCTTGTAAACGAGGGACTGCACAACAAGCTCAACCGTATGCCCCGCGACGCTCGGATGAAACTGAGGGAAACGATAGGCAGGATAATCAACGACGGCTGCGGCGGGCTGATCTGTATTATACTGTAATAATTCTGAGGGAAAACTTTCTGTAGAAAGTTTTCCCTCAGACTCCTTTTCAAAGACTTTTTGTACAGCAAGCTGTCAGATGCTGTTCGCGGTTTCCCCTTGCTTTAGTTGCCGCTTCAGCTTGCTCCAGATAACAACATAGCATACCACATGCGCTAAAAACGTCAGCGCCCATGAAATAGGATAGCTCGCGTATATCGTAAACGTGTTGTGGAATTCGGGAAGCTGAAACGCTGTCATAAGCCACAACACCCTCAGTCCGCACGCCCCTATAAGAGAAACCACCATAGGCACCGTAGAATGCCCCAATCCCCTCATCATTCCGACCATAACGTCCATCATTCCGCAGAAGGCATAGGTCGTGCAGATGACTCTTACGCGGTTTATTCCCGCTTCGATGACCTCGGGGCTGTCCGAGTATATCGACAAAAGCTGATGACCGAAAATAAACGCCGCCCAGCCTAAAACAAGCCCCGTAACGATAACACTTCCCAGCGCGCAGAACAGTATCCTCGGGATACGGTCATATCTATTTGCTCCCACATGCTGTCCCGTAAACGAGATAGCCGCCTGATAAAACGTGTTCATCGCCATGTAGATAAAGCCCTCTATCGACTGCGCGGCGGAGTTTCCGTCAACGGTTATATCCCCGAACAGGTTTACCGAGGACTGTATAAGCACATTGGACATCGAGAAAATACATCCCTGTACCCCCGCTGGAAGTCCGACCTTTATTATGCTTATCAGCGTACGCTTATCTAAACTGAGTTTTTTCAAACTGAGGCGTATCTCCTCGCGCTCTTTTGTAAGGCAGACCACAGTAAGCGCGGCGGACAGGCACTGTGAGATGATCGTAGCCAGCGCCACTCCTGTTACGTCCATACCAAACGCCACGACAAACAGTATGTTAAGCAGTACGTTCAAAACTCCCGCCGCGGTAAGAAAGTACAGCGGACGCTTTGTGTCCCCCACGGCGCGTAAGATCGCCGAGCCGAAGTTGTACACCATAAGCGCGGGAGTTCCGAGAAAGTATATCCTGAGATACTGCGACGCAAGCGGGAGCTGACTTTCCGCGGCGTTCATCAGCTTTAATATCTGCGGCGCAAAAACAAAACCAACTACCGCTAAGAGCGCTCCGCTGATTATCGACAAAAGCATCGAGGTATGCACCGCCTCATGCATATCGTCTTTTGAATTTGCTCCGTGAGCCCTTGCCGCAACCACGTTTACACCGACAGCAAGTCCCACAAACAGGTTTGTCAGCAGGTTTATAAGCGAGCTTGTAGAACCTACCGCGCCCATTGAGTTATCTCCCGCAAAACGCCCGAGGATTATCACATCGGCGGCGTTGAACAAAAGCTGAAGCACTCCCGAAGCCATAAGCGGAAGCGAAAACATCAGCATTTTTTTCAATACCGGGCCGCTGCACATATCCATCTCATAACTTTTCGCCAATTTTAAACATCTCCCAGAATGATCCCCGATTATGTTGTCTTAACGGAGTTTATTTAAATTTGAATTTCATAATTCACGAATTGACGGCATCTCTGCGCATAATGCTCAGAGATGCCGTCAATTCGGAACCGCAAGAAATTTTTTCTTATGAAAAAATTTCTTGCTTTTTGAAATTCGCTCTTCGACATTACGTTGTTCTATATCTTCACAAATACTGAATGCGGAATTCGCATTCCGCATTTTGCATTTTATTCGAAGCTGTCCTCTTCGTTTCGCGCGTTGAACAGCTCAACGAGCTTTTCCATTTCTTCTTCCGTAAGGGACATTCCCTTGCTCATGCGGGTGTGGTCGGGACTCCAGTCGCGGATGTCGTACTTAGGGTCATGCCCGTTCCAGCTTACGAGATTAAGCTCCCTCGTCCAGCCCTTGGCGTTTTCGGAGATAACTCCGAGCTCTTTTGTGATCTCATAGGTAATATCAGCCATTTTGATCTTCCTTTCATTACTTTTCCTTTTTTTCTTTGGGCAATTTTTTCTTCTTGATCTTTGTCGTATCCGCGGGTACGATACCGTCATAAACCGCATAATATTTCGGAGGCACGGTCTTGTTCAGATGTAACTTTCCGAAAAACCAGCCCTTGAAATCCAGCTTCTCAAAGATCTCGCTGAAATATACGTTTATGTGGTTTTTTCCGTCTGAGCCGACGAGAAACTCCTGCATCCTCGCAGGGGGCTCGTAGGTCACGACAAAATCCACTTTGTATCCGGCTTTTTCGAGATTTTCCGTGCCGGCTTTAAACTCGTCGTCGCTCGGAATTTCCCTTCTCCACCAGTTTCTGCCTTCATCAAGGTCGGCTGAATCGTCGCTCCGTCCGCCGCCAAACGCGAAAACCGTCTTTTCGGCGATCTCATAGACCTGTCCGCGCATAAGCTGACGCAGCTTTCCGCTTATAAGGCGCGTTTTCCCGCCGTTCCATTCGCTGACTTCATACTTTTCAAGAAGGTCGTAGTTTTCGTGAGAGCCCTCCACAAACAGCACGTTGTATCTCAGCTTTCCTATTTTTTTGAGGAGCTTTGCTTCATTCGGACTGCCGTCCCAGATAAAGCCGAAATCGCCGCAGATGATAAGCGCGTCGTTTTTCCCGAGCTTGCGGAGCTTCGGGTCTTTAAACCTCGAAAAATCCCCGTGAGTATCACCGGTAATATAAATCATTAAAACCCCTCCGATGTATCCGCCCCGCGCCGATAAAAGCAACAGCATTTATCGATCCCGCACAGCAGACTTTTTCAACAGCCTTGTCTAAAATATTACAAATTTATTACAAATTTGAGAAAACTATTTACAATCGGCGTTTTATTCTGTATAATAGTATAGGGCGCATGTTTTTAACAAAAAAGTTTCCTATATATATAATATACTAAAAAGGGGAGTTTGTCTATATGTTTAAGGCAAAAAAGTTCACAATTATTTTTACATTTTTCGCGATAATTTCATTATTTGGCACAAGTTTTACAAATTTTACGGCATTTGCAGAGGAAGTTGAAAGCTCCGTAACCGTTCCCGCGCCGACCGCGCCGACCTCCTCCGAGCTTCCCCAGTATAACCTTTACGACACGGACAAGCTTCACAGCGAGGGCGTGTTTATGGTAAACCTCAACACCAATATCATCGTATGCTCGAAAAATCCTGATGAAAAAATGGTTCCCGCGTCGCTTACCAAAATTATGACGGCGCTGGTGTGCTTTGAAAAAATAAGCGATCTGTCACAAATCGTAGAATGCCCGTATGTATGCTTTGACGAATTCTGGGGAGCAGGCGCAAACCCGAACTTCGTAGGAGCTTCTACCGCAGGTATCGCCACAAAGCAGAACAACCTTACCTATACGGACTGTCTTTACGGGCTTATGCTTCCGTCGGGCTGCGAAGCGGCAAACATCATCGCTTATAACGTAGCGGGAGATATTCCGACGTTTGTGAATATGATGAACGAAACTGCGGCGAAGATTGGCTGTACAAACACTCATTTTTCAAACGCCCACGGACTTTACGACAAAGACAATTACACCTCTGCGAGAGACCTTTATCTTATAACACGCTATGCTATGGACACCTATCCCGAATTTACCAAAATATGCCAGTCGGTATCCTATGATATGCCCGTAAACTCAATTGAAACAAACGGCTATACCGTTTACCATTCAAACAAAATGATGAGATCAAATACCGAGTATTATTATGAGGGCGTAAAAGGCATTAAAACCGGAAGCATAAACGAATACTACGAATATAATAACACGACGGGCAAATGGGAAGAGATTGAAACAGCAGGTGCAAGAACGCTTGTAACTACCTGCGTAAAGGACGGTTATACCTATCTGCTTGTAACGCTCGGCGCGCCCTATTACGACACGATAATCGACGAGGAGACCGGCAAGAAGACCTACAAAAAAACTACGCAGGAATACCCGTATATTGACCACGCGGCGCTTTACGACTGGGCGTTTTCCGAGTTTGAATACGCGAAAGTCATTGAGAAAAACCAGCGCATCATGACCGCTCCCGTTGACCTGGGCATGGACACCGACGAAGTGGGGATCGTCACAAACGGCGAATACTACACGCTGCTTCCTAAAATGGACGGAGCCGAGTCTATCGTTCAGATGATAAAGCCCGAGGTCGAGCAATTGACCGCTGAGATCGAAAAAGGGACCTATGTGGGCGATCTGCAGCTTGTTATGGCGAATGAGGTCGTAGCGACAATACCGCTGGTTACGGAGAAATTTGTGGCTCTTGACCAGAACGAGCTTTACCGCAGAAGAATAAACGATGTGGTTTCCTCTCCGGCGTTCGTCATTTCGGTCGTTGCCGTGGCCGTGCTGATAGTCGGGGTGATCGCCGCGCGCATTATTATCAAAAATAAGCAGAAGGAACAACGCTCGAGAAGAAGAGTATCGGTTCAGTCTTCCTCTAAAAACTCCAACAGGAACAACCGCAGATGAATATAAACTTCATAGCAGTCGGAAAGCTTAAAGAGAGTTATTTTCGCGAGGCGTGCGATGAATATAAAAAGCGTATCTCGGCGTATGCAAATGTAAGAGTTTTTGAGCCCGAGCCCGCATTTTTGCCTCAGAATCCAAGCAGCGCGCAGATCTCACAGGCTCTCGCAAAGGAAGCTGAAAAGCTAAGCGGATTTGCAAAAGGATATAAAATTGCGCTTTGTATAGAAGGAAAAATGCTTTCAAGCGAGGGACTTTCGGAAAAGATACGCGATATTTCGGAAATAAGCTTTATCGTAGGAAGCTCGTACGGACTTAGCGAGGAGATAAAGCGAAGCTGTGATTTCCGGCTGTCTATGTCGGAGATGACTTTTGCGCACTCGCTCGCGAGGGTGATGCTGTTTGAACAGGTGTACAGAGCGATGAGCATAAGCGCAAACGGAAAATACCACAAATAACAGTTGATAGTGTACAGTATTTGAACAGATAGATAACGCGCTCGGAATTATTTCCAAGCGCGTTTTGCTTATAAATATTACTGTACACTGTCAACTGTACACTGTTCCGCTATCTGCTCAAATACTCCTGCTGTCCTCGCGGTCGGACGTTCGAGATACGATGAGCTTATATAAACGAGCTTTGCGCCGTTGTATATCATGCTGTTTAGAACAGCGTTTGAAGTTATCTTCTCGCGGTTCAGTTTGTCGTCCGCGATTATATACTTGGGCGTTTGCCCCTCGCAGGCGTCAGCGGAAACATATCCGCTCTCCCTGCACAAATTCTCGCCCGAAAGCCCTAATATCGCCCCCGCAAACGTATCGCTTCCCGCAAGCGTAAGCATTTCGGTCACATATACAAAGCTCTCAAGCGGCGCCGCATCTGCCGCCTTTTGAAGCTCAAGACGCGCTTTGTTGGCAACCTCAACCGTTTTCAGCTCACCCTTGTCGGGGTCGGAAACTTCCTTTCCGTAAAACGCCGCGGCTATCTCCTTGTACATGGTGTAATAATCCTCGGCGCTCTCGGGTATTTTCGGCGTTAAAACCGCTATTCCGGCGTGATTAAGCATATAAATATCCCTTTCGGAAAGCAGCGAAAGCGTAAAAACAGCGTCGGGCGCAAGCTCAATAATGGCGTCTATATCGGGATTTTCGGTACTTCCGACGGTCATAAGCCCAAGCTCCTCCGGATAGTCGCAATAGCTGCTGACAGCAACCAATCTGTTCTGAAAACCAAGCTCGCAGATTATCTCCGTCATCGCGGGAGAAAGCGAGACCGCTTTATTCACCGCCTTTTCGAGCGTAACACCGCAGACTAAAGCGGGAAAAGGTTTTATCTCCTCTTCTTTTTCCTCGTTGTTGGAAACGACCACTTCGGACGGCGTATACTCGGTGTCCTCACAGCCGCACAGCGCAAGCGCGAATGATGTTGATAACAATAAAGCGCAAAATTTTTTTCCGAAACTCATATCAATACTCTCAATACTCTAAATTTAGTTCAATTCTTCCCGAAAGCCACTCGACAAACTGACGCGCGGTGCGCGGAGAACGTCCGCTGTGGCGTGTGGCAAACCGCTCGGCGGCTTCTTCTACGCGCGCTTTGTCGGCGGTTATCCCCCTGTCGGCGCAGAGCTTGTGGACAATGTCGAGATACAGCAGCTTGTCCGGTCTTGAAAACGTGATAAACAGTCCGAATCTGTCCGACAGCGACATACTTTCGTCAATGGCGTCCGCCGCTGATATCTCACGCTCCGCCACAGTTTCACGGACGATCTTACGGCGGTTGGTGGTAGCGTAGATGAGAATGTTCGCGGGCTTTGCCGAGAGCGAACCGTCAAGCGCCGCCTTAAGCGCCGCAAAGCGGTCGTCCACCTCCGAAAACGACAGGTCGTCTATCATCACGATAAACTTAAGTCCTGTTCTGCCGAGTGTTTCAAAAAGCCCGGGCAGAAGCCGTATGTCTTCTTTGGCTATCTCGACCATTCTGAGCTGTTTATATTCGTTGAATATTGCCTTGACCGTCGAACTCTTCCCCGCTCCCCTGTCGCCGTACAGCAAAACGTTCTGCGCGGGCTTGTCATTAAGAAAGCAAAGCGTGTTTTCGATAACCTGTTTACGCTGTACCTCATAGTTCTTCAGGTCACTGAGCGTTATCGGGTCGGGATTTTCTATCGGCTTCAGCTTTCCGTTAAACGAAAACGCGCGGTACTTTGCGAAGATCCCGCTGCCGTTTTTTCGGACGAAATCGAGAAAATATTCCGCGGTATAATCAAAACTGCCGTTTTCATAGTCCGGCATACGGAATATCGCCTTGCTGCCCGTGTTTTCGGCAATTTCAAGTTTCAACTGCTCGGAATTTACCGAAACGATATCGCGCACGATAGAAAGGTCGTATTCTATCGCGCTTTTTCGGAGTTCGTTCGGGTGTTTGGCGCATTCCTCTACCAGAGGCGACGCCGAATACAGCAAAAGCCCATGAAAATACTCTCCGAGAGTCTTACCCTCTGTAAGCAGGATATTCACTATCTCCGAATATTTTTCGACCGCTGATACATCGTTTTCAGCACACTTGCCCAAAGCCTTGATAAGCCTGTCGTCCTTTATATCAAACGCGCAGAACGACCGCATTTTCGTTAAGTCCATTATGTTGCCTCCCTGATTTTCTCTGTCAACCGCTCGAAATCCTCAAACGTGTTCATTTTTGAGAAATCGTCGCGCAATTTAGCCGCGCCGTTTATTCCCTTTACATACCACGCCGCCTGACGGCGCGCTTCTTTTATCCCGACATATTCGCCCTTGTCCTCTACTAAAAGAGAGATATGCCGCCGCATTATCTCAAGCTTTTCGTCAAGTCCGGGTTCTTTTCTTACGGGCTTGCCATCGAAATGATCGTGTATCTGCCCGAAAATCCACGGTCTGCCGTAAGAGCCCCTGCCTATCATCACAAGGTCACAGCCCGTCTGCTCGTACATTTCCACGCAGTCCTCAACGCTTGTCACGTCGCCGCTGGCTATCACGGGAATGCTCACCGCGTCTTTTACCGCCTTTATAACGCTTCTGTCGGCCTTTCCCGTGTACAGCATGGTTTTTGTCCGCGAATGCACCGTCACCGCCGCCGCGCCGTTCTGCTCAACAATCTTAGCTATCTCGACCGCGTTTATCGAGCTTTCGTCCCACCCGCTGCGAATTTTCACCGTTATGGGTATCTCCGTCGCACTGACCGCCGCGCGGACTATCTCTCCCAAAAGCGCGGGAGTTTTCATAAGCGCCGCGCCCGCCCCGCCGTTTACTATCTTCGGCATAGGACAGCCAGCGTTTATGTCGATTATATCGGGCTTGTATTCTTCAGCGATCTTTACCGCCTTTGCGAAAAATTCGGGCTCGGCTCCGAAAAGCTGTACAGCCGCGGGACGCTCATTTTCCGACAGGCACAAAAGCTCGGCGGTTTTTTTGTCGGAATAGCAAAGACCCTTTACGCTCGCCATTTCGGCCACGCAATACGCCGCGCCGAACTGTTTTGCCATAACTCTGTATGCTCTGTCGGCAACGCTCGCCATGGGCGCGAGCGCCGCGGTTTTCTCTATTTTTACGTTTCCTATTGCAATGTGTTCCACCACTAATATTCCCTATTCCTGAAATTTCACAAAAATTTCACATAATATCCGAAAAATCTACCCTGTTTATATTAACATATTCCAAACTTTTTTTCAAGAGGTTATTGTTTTTTTTCATGAAATGTGATACAATGTAATGTGGAATCAGATACATAATCATGATCGGGAGAATATATATGGGGACAGACATTAAGCGCAAAGAGCGTGTAGGACTGCTTGACGAGCTGCGCGGCTTTGCCATTATCTGCATGGTGGTCTACCACGCGATGTACGACCTGAATTTTATCTTCGGGGTGAAGGTACCTGTTTTTTTCGATGACTGGTTTGACATCGTTCAGTCTGTATTCGCGGGACTGTTCATCTTTATCTCCGGTACGGTGTGCCGATATTCACGCAACAACCTCAAGCGCGGAGTTCTGTGCTTTTTCTTCGGAATGATACTTACATTTGTCACTCCGTTTTTCAATGCCTATACGATCTATTTCGGCATTCTGCATTTTCTTGGAATAGCGATGATGATCTTCGGGCTTTCGGAAAAGCTGTTGGATCTTCTTCCGGCAACGGTGGGGATAATTGTTTTCGGAATTTTATTCGCGATGACCTACAACATAAGAAACGGCTTTATCGGCATAGGCGGGCTGTTTGAGTGGGAGCTGTGGGATAAGCTGTATGACGTGGGAGTTTTGTTTCCGTTCGGGTTTTACAACAGCTTGTTTGTGTCGCTCGACTATTTCCCGCTGTTTCCGTGGTTGTTTTTGTTTCTGGCGGGAAGTTATTTTGGAGTATGGGCGAAAAACGGCTCGCTGCCTAAATTCTTCTACCCCGTGCATATAAAGTGGCTGGCGACGGTCGGACGCTATACGATATGGATATATATGCTCCACCAGCCGATAGTTTATCTCATTTTTTCACTTATTTTCCGTTAATGTGAAAAAAAACCGGAATGAATTTAGTGTTGCAAACTGTGCTTAAACGTTGTATAATGGATTATGACAATGCGTGATCGTTTTCGGAACAAATACGGTGCGCAGTGCGGTAGGCTTCAATTCAAAACATACTTACGAATTGAAAGAAAGGGTTACATATATGAATAAAACAAGTAAAAATACAATTATGCCCGCGATCTCGCTTAGAGGGCTGGTGGTGTTTCCGTCTATGGTGCTTCACTTTGACGTGGGCAGAGAACGCTCGGTGGCGGCGCTTAAGGCCGCGCTTGCGGGAGACGGGCGCGTATTTCTCGCCGCGCAGAAAAACGCAAACGATTTAGAACCCGACACAAACGACATTTTCAGCGTGGGCGTTGTGGCGGAGATACGTCAGCTTCTTACCACACCCGACGGTCTTACGAGGGTATTGGTGGAGGGTCTGTACAAGGCTAAGACGGTAAACCGCGTACACTGTGCCGAGTATCTCAAATACGAGGTAGAAAAGCTGTCCGCAAAATCGGCGAAGCTTTCTGAAAAGACCGAGACCGCGCTTGTACGCTCGCTTACGCAGACCTTTGAAGAATATGCCATGGTCTCCCCCAAAATGCCGCGCGATCTTTACGACGGTATTATGTCCGAGGGCGATCTTACGCGGCTGTTTGACAAGATAGTATTCAACGTCGTGCTTAAGGTAGAGGAGAAACAGCGGCTGCTTGAAACAACCAGCGTTACAAAGCGCGTGACAATGCTTATCACGATGCTGAGAAACGAGATAGACATAATGCGCACGGAGCTTGAAATAAGTGAACAGGTACGCGAGCAGGTGGACAAAAACCAGCGCGAATACTATCTGCGCGAGCAGATGAGGGCGATTTCCCGTCAGCTCGGAAACGACGACGACCCGTTTGAAGAACAGCAGAACTACATAGATAAGATAGTTGCGCTCGGACTTTCGGAGCAGTCGGAGGAAAAGCTGATAAGAGAAGCCGAAAAGCTCGGGAGAATGTCGGGTTCCTCTCAGGAGGCGGCGGTAATACGCACATATCTCGACACGGTTTTGTCCATCCCCTTCAACAAGCGCACCAAGGATAAACTCAGCCTTGACGCCGTTGAAAAACAGCTTGACAAAGACCACTACGGCATGAAAAAGGTAAAAGAGCGCATTCTCGAAACCATCGCGGTAAGAGCGCTCGCTCCCGACGTAAAGGGGCAGATTTTGTGCCTTTACGGACCTCCCGGAGTCGGTAAGACCTCGATAGGAAGATCGATTGCAAAGGCTCTCGGCAGAAAATACGCGAGAATTTCACTCGGCGGAGTGCGCGACGAGGCGGAGATACGCGGTCACAGAAAGACCTATGTCGGGGCTATGCCGGGAAGGATCATCGACGCTCTCAGAACGGCTAAAACGATAAACCCCGTGATACTGCTTGACGAAATTGACAAGATGGGCAGCGACTATAAGGGCGACCCGTCGTCGGCGATGCTTGAGGTTCTTGACTCAGAGCAGAACAGCGCGTTTAACGACCACTATGTCGATATCCCCGTTGATCTGAGCGAGGTTTTGTTCATTACGACAGCGAACAACCTTGACACAATCCCCGCGCCGCTTCGCGACAGAATGGAGGTCATAGAGCTTTCGAGCTATACGCGCGAGGAGAAATTCAACATTGCCAAAAAGCACCTTATCCCCAAACAGCTTAAGAAAAACGGCGAGACGCGCTCAAATCTCAAGATAAACGACAAGGCGATCTACTCTATCATCGACTTCTACACGCGCGAGGCGGGCGTAAGAAAGCTTGAGCGCAGGGTCGCCGAGATTTGCAGAAAATCCGCGAAGATGATAGTTTCGGGAGAAAAAACTGTAAGCGTTACCGATAAAAACATCGAAGAATTTTTAGGGGTGAAGAAATACCGCCCCGAAAAGCTTGCGGCGAGAGACGAGGTGGGACTGGTAAACGGTCTGGCGTGGACGTCTGTGGGCGGCACTATGCTCCCGCTTGAAGTACTGGTTCTTGACGGAACGGGAAAGACCGAGTTTACGGGCTCGCTGGGCGACGTTATGAAGGAATCGGCTAAAATTGCCGTGAGTCTTGCGCGCGCGCTTGCAGACAAGTACGGCATTGACAAGGAGTTCTACAAAAACAAGGACATTCATATTCACGCGCCCGAGGGGGCAGTGCCTAAGGACGGACCCTCTGCGGGAGTTACGCTTACGACGGCGCTGGTTTCCGCGCTTTCGGGAACGCCCGTCCGCAGGGACGTTGCGATGACGGGAGAGATAACGCTTCGGGGAAAAGTTCTGACCATCGGCGGGCTTAAGGAAAAGACAATGGCGGCGTACCGCTCGGGGATAGCGACCGTATGCATTCCTAAGGACAACGTGCCCGACCTCGAGGAAATCGACGAAAAGGTAAAGGAAAACATAAGGTTTGTACCCGCGGAGGATATTTCGACGGTGCTTGAAACGGCGCTGGTATTGCCGAATTGTTCGGTGAACAAAAAGCGCGAGATAAGCGAAAAGCAGATGCTCGGAAAAACAGTGATGAAGAAGAAGCCGGTGCTTAACGCGTAAAAGCGAACATACAAAAAGTCTTTGGAAAAGGGGTCTGGGGAAAAACCTTTCTACAGAAAGGTT
>JAFLUG010000045.1 GCA_022508885.1 Oscillospiraceae bacterium
TTCAAATAGGTCGAAATTTTTTCAGAAGAAAAAATTTCGACCGGTTCGCACTTGATGGCTAAGCGCAGCAAAGCTGCGCGTGCCATCAAGTGTGAAATTTGAAATTCAAATTCAAATAAGAAAGGAACAAACTTATGTCACTTGACAGACTTATCGAAAAAATCGAGCAGACGCAGAATCCCACCGTCGCGGGGCTTGACCCGAAGCTCGACTATGTTCCCGAGTATATCAGGGAAAAGTGCTTTGAAAAATACGGCGAGACGCTCAAAGGCGCGGCAAAGGCTCTGCTTGAATTTAACAAGGGGCTTATCGACGCGCTTTGCGATATCGTGCCCGCGGTAAAGCCGCAGGCGGCATACTATGAGATGTACGGTCCGTTTGGAATGAAGGTGCTGTATAAAACGCAGGAGTACGCGCGCGAAAAGGGAATGTATGTGATAACCGACGGAAAACGCAACGACATCGGCACGACCATGGAAGCCTATGCCGCGGCGCACCTCGGTAAAGTGAAGGTAGGCGCTGAGGAGCACGAGCCGTTTTTGGGCGACGCGCTGACGGTAAACGGCTATCTCGGAAGCGACGGGATAAAGCCGCTGATAAAGACATGTCTTAAAAATGACAAGGGAATTTTCGTGCTTGTAAAAACCTCGAATCCGTCAAGCGGCGAGCTTCAGGATAAGCTTGTGGACGGAATGCCGATCTACGAGTATATGGGCAAGATGTGCGAAAAGTGGGGCGAGGAGCTTCCGGGAGTATACGGCTATAACGGCGTCGGTGCGGTAGTCGGAGCTACATATCCCGAGCAGATAAAGCGCCTGAGAGAAATTCTTCCGCGCACGTTTTTCCTTATTCCCGGCTACGGAGCACAGGGAGCGACGGCAAAGGACATCGCCGCGGCGTTTGATAAAAACGGGCTTGGCGGCATAGTAAACAGCTCGCGCGGAATTATGTGCGCGTATCAGAAAGAAAAGTGCGACGAGCGCGAATACGCTATGGCGGCCCGCCGAGAGGCATTGCGCATGCGCGACGAGATAATGAGCTTTATCGGGAAGATAACAGCCGAACAGGAGTAAATACACAACAGAGAGATAAACTGGCGGGAAATTCTCAATACGGGAGGATAAAATGATTTTCGAGAACAAAAGAAAAGCGGCGCTGATACTTGCCGACGGAACGGTTTTTGAGGGCAAGGGTTTTGGCGCGGAGGGAAAGACCGTCGGAGAGATAGTTTTTACAACGGCGATGACGGGCTATCAGGAGACACTCACCGATCCGAGTTATTGCGGGCAGATAGTTACGCAGACCTTTCCGCTTATCGGAAATTACGGCGTGAATAAGATCGACCCCGAAAGCAATACAAGCGCTGTTTCGGGATATATCGTGAGAGAGTACTGCGAAGTCCCGTCAAACTTCCGCTGTGAGGGAGATCTGGACAGCTATCTCAGGGAGTATGGGATAATCGGGATATGCGATATCGACACGCGCCGCCTTACGAGAATTATCCGCGAGAGCGGCGTTATGAACGGAGCTATCGTAAACGGAGAATACAATAAGGACGAGCTGATCAAAGAAATAAAAGCGTATAAGGTCGGAGAGGTCGTGCCGAAGGTTTCGGTAAAGGAAGAGGAGTTTTTCCCCGCCGAAAACGCGAAATACAACGTGGTTTTAATGGACTACGGCTATAAGTACAACATACGCCGCGAGCTTGTAAAGCGCGGCTGTAATGTCACGGTCATGCCGTACAACGCAAGCCCCGAGGAGATAAAGGCGGCAAAGCCCGACGGCATAATGCTGTCAAACGGCCCCGGCGACCCTGCGGATAATGTAGGGTCGATACAAACACTGCGCGAGCTTGTTTCAGCGAAAATACCGACGTTCGGGATATGTCTGGGACACCAGCTTTTAGCGCTCGCAAACGGCGCGAAAACCGAAAAGCTGAAGTACGGACACCGCGGCGGAAATCAGCCCGTAAAGGATATTGCCCGCGACAGGACGTTTATCACCTCGCAGAATCACGGCTACGCGGTCATCGGAGAGAGCGTGCCGGCGGAGGTCGGCGCGGTATCTCATGTAAACGGAAACGACGGTACCTGCGAGGGCGTGAGATATACAAACGCGCCCGCGTTTACCGTGCAGTTTCATCCCGAAGCCTGCGGAGGGCCGCACGATACGTCGTATCTTTTCGACGAGTTTATAAAACTGATGGAAGAAAACAAGGCATGAGCAGAGTGTAGAACATAATAAAACACAAAGGAGATACCTATGCCGTTAAGAAGTGATATAAAGAAAGTTTTGGTAATTGGCTCGGGGCCTATCGTTATCGGTCAGGCTGCGGAGTTTGACTATGCCGGAACGCAGGCTTGCCGCGCCCTCAAGCAGGAGGGTCTGGAGGTAGTGCTGATAAACTCAAACCCCGCGACTATCATGACAGACAAGCACATGGCGGACAAGATATATATAGAGCCGCTGACTTTGGACGTTGTAAAGCGCGTTATCGAGATAGAAAAACCAGATTCAGTCGTATCCAACCTCGGCGGACAGACTGCGCTCACGCTTTCGATGCAGCTTGCGGAAAGCGGATATCTCGAAGAGCACGGCGTAAAGCTGCTCGGCTCCAATCCCGAGACTATCCACAAAGCCGAGGACAGACAGGCGTTTAAGGATACAATGGAAGAGATAGGTCAGCCGTGTATTCCGTCCAAGGTCGTGGAAAACCTTGAGGACGCGATGGCGTTTGCGGAGGAGATAGGCTATCCCGTTATTGTGCGCCCCGCGTTTACGCTCGGAGGCACGGGCGGAGGAATTGCCGAAACGCGCGAGGAGCTTCACGAAATTGCGACAAACGGTCTGCGGCTCTCCCCTATCACGCAGATACTTGTTGAAAAGTGCATCTCGGGTTGGAAAGAAGTAGAGTTTGAGGTGATGCGCGACCGCAAGGGCAACGTTATCACCGTTTGCTCTATGGAAAACTTCGACCCGGTGGGAGTACATACGGGAGACTCGATCGTCGTAGCGCCCACAGTCACGCTTGCGGATAAAGAATATCAGATGCTCCGCACCGCCGCGCTGGATATAATTCAGGCGCTTAAGGTAGAGGGAGGCTGTAACTGTCAGTTCGCGTTAAAGCCCGACAGCTTTGAGTACGCGGTAATAGAGGTAAACCCCCGTGTGTCGCGCTCGTCGGCGCTTGCTTCAAAGGCGACGGGTTATCCGATAGCAAAGGTCGCGGCTCGTATCGCGGTAGGCTACACGCTCGACGAGATCATAAATCAGGTCACGGGAAAGACCTACGCCTGTTTCGAGCCCGCGCTTGACTACCTTGTAGTCAAATTTCCGAAGTGGCCGTTCGACAAGTTTGTTTACGCAAAGAAAACCTTAGGCACTCAGATGAAGGCGACGGGCGAGATAATGGCTATCGCGCCCTCATTTGAGGCGGGAATGATAAAGGCTGTGCGCTCGATAGAGCTTGGCATGGACACCCTCACCAAGCGCGAGTTTACCGAGCTTTCGGACGAACAGGTGAGAGAAAAGCTTTATGATGTTGACGTTGACAGAGCGTTCTGCGTGTTTGAGGCGCTCAAGCGCGGGATATCCGTTGACGATATACACGGCATAACCAAGATAGACAAGTGGTTCATCGCAAAGCTGAAAAACCTCGCCGAGCTTGAAAAGCTTTTAGCGGAGGGCGAGCTTACTCAGGAAAAGTACGACCTCGCGAAAAAGTACTGCTATCTTGACAGTACGGTAGAGAGAATTTCGGGGCAGAAGCTCGCGGACAGGAACATAAGCCGCAGGCTCGCTGTTTACAAAATGGTCGACACCTGTGCGGCGGAGTTCTCGGCTGATACGCCTTATTTCTATAACGATTTCGACGAGGAAAACGAGGCAAAGGAATTTATCGAACAACACCCCTCGGACAAGAAAAAGGTCATTGTTTTCGGAAGCGGTCCTATCAGAATAGGACAGGGCATAGAGTTTGACTACTGCTCGGTCCACTGCGTATGGACGCTTAAAGAAGAGGGCTGTGAGGCGATAATCTGCAACAACAACCCCGAGACGGTCTCCACTGACTTTGACACGGGCACGCGCCTGTATTTCGACCCGCTTACCAGGGAAGACGTCGAGGCGCTTATCGCGACGGAAAAGCCATATGGCTGCGTAGTCCAGTTCGGCGGTCAGACGGCGATAAAACTTACAAAACACCTCACGGAAATGGGCGTGCGTATCCTCGGAACACAGGCCGCCGACATTGACGCGGCGGAGGACAGAGAGCTGTTTGACGAGCTGCTCGAAAAGTGCAATATTCCACGTCCGCAGGGAGAAACGGTGTTCACGACAGAGGAAGCGCTGAAAGCCGCAAATAAACTCGGCTATCCCGTACTGCTGCGTCCGTCATATGTTCTGGGCGGACAGAATATGATAATAGCGCACGGCGACAGCGACGTTTCGGAGTACATGGCGATAATCACCGCGCACGAGCTTGAAAACCCCGTGCTTATAGACAAGTATATGATGGGCACCGAGGTAGAGGTAGACGCTATCTGCGACGGCGAGGATTTTGTCATACCTGGCATTATGGAACACGTCGAGCGCGCGGGCATTCACAGCGGAGACAGCATTTCAATTTACCCCTCGCAGAATCTAACGCCTCACATAAAGAAGGTAATAGTAGACTACACCGAAAAGCTCGCGAAGGCGCTTCATGTCATAGGGCTCGTAAATATCCAATACGTTGTTTACAACCACGAGGTCTATGTAATAGAGGTAAACCCGCGTTCTTCAAGAACGGTGCCGTATATCAGCAAGGTTACGGGCGTGCCTATGGTAGACCTCGCGACAAAGATAATTCTCGGAAAAAAGCTCAAAGACATGGGCTATACGAGCGGACTTTATCCCAACGCGGAGTACGTCGCGGTAAAAGTTCCCGTGTTCAGCTTTGAAAAGCTGCACGATGTTGATAACCAGCTCGGCCCCGAAATGAAGTCCACGGGCGAATGTCTCGGAATAGCAAAGACCTTCGGCGAGGCTATCTACAAGGGACTTACCGCGGCGGGCTATAAGTTCTGTCACCCGAGCGACGGCAAAAATCCCGATTCTCCCGACGGAACGTACGGAGTTCTTATCTCCGTGCGCGACAGCGATAAGAATGAGATCATAGAAATTGCCTCAAGATTTGAGGATCTCGGCTTTACTGTCTACGCGACAGGCGGCACGGCTTCGGTGCTGAACAGAAACATGATAGCCGCAAACCACGTTTACAGAATACACGAGGAGCAGGAGCCGAACGTTATCTCCCTGCTTGAAAGCGGCGCGGTGAGCTATGTTGTGTCCACCTCGGAAACCGGAAGAAAGCCCTCGCTCGACAGCGTGAGAATGAGGAGAAAGGCGGTAGAGCGCTCTATAGTCTGTCTTACGGCTATCGATACCGCAAACGCTCTGCTTGAATGCCTTGAAGACAAGAGAAGCATAGACAGCGTTGAGCTTGTGGATATTACTAAAATTTAGGAAATGAAGATCGGAAATTATACTGTAAAATATTCCTTTAAGCCCGCGAGGATTATAAGCGATATTATTTCCCTCGCAATGGCGGCTTTTTCGGTCATCTCAGCGTCGAGCTTTGCTTCGGCTCACCCGGAGATCCAGCTTGAAATGGCCCGAATAGATTTAATTTCGTTATGGATATTTCCGGCGGTATGCGCGGCGGTTATTTTGATTTACATCGTTGTGACCCTTAAAAGCCGCCGCTTTGAGAAGTATAATATAACCAAAGACAACGCGCAGAGCGTGTTTGATTGGTTTGTGTTTGCGGTGTCTCTTTGCAAGCTCCCGCTGCTGCTTTCAGCGATAGAGGCGGAGTTTATCGTCGAAGAGCGCCTGCTGGGTCTGGAAAAGAGCTTTTTCAGCGTTACGTTTGTTCTTTGCGCACTGATATTCGTTATAATAATCCGCTTTTCGGTGCACAGAATAACCTCGCTTACAAAGACGGATAATAAAAAAAGCAATACTGTTTTCATAAGCTCCGACGTTGCAGAGGCTGATGAAAAGAAGGAGAAGAAATGAGTTTTTTTTGCGGAAAATATCCCATAATTGAAAAGCGCACTCTCGCAAAGGGAATTTACTCGGTAATAATCGACGCGCCCGAGCTTGCGGACGAGGCCGAAGCGGGACAGTTCGCCAATATCGGTATCCCGGGCTTTACGCTTCGCCGGCCGATCTCTATCTGTGAAATTGACAGAGAACGCAAAACGCTGAGGTTTGTGTTTGAGGTAAGGGGAAAAGGAACTTACGCTCTCGCTCAGCTTTCCGAAGGCGACTCGCTCGATGTCCTTGCGCCACTCGGAAGGGGCTTTAAAATTCCCGAGGGGAAGAAGATCATTGTCGTAGGCGGAGGGATAGGCGTGCCGCCGCTGCTTGAGATAGCCCGCGAAACAAGCTCGCTGTGTACGGCGATACTCGGCTTTCGCGATTATACGAGAATTATCCTCAACGACGAGTTTGAGGAATTCGGCACGAAAACTATCCTCTGCACCGACGACGGAAGCGTGGGAGTACACGGAGTCGTAACCACGCCGCTTGAAGAAGAGCTGAAAAGCGGGAATTACGCGCTGGTGTGTGCGTGCGGTCCCGAGCCTATGATAAGGGCAATAATAAAAATCTGTGAACAGTATGGCGTGCCGTGTCAGGTGTCGCTCGAACAACGCATGGGCTGCGGAGTGGGAGCGTGCGTGGCGTGTTCGTGCATGACCGTAAGAAACGGCGAGGAGCATTACGCGCGAGTATGTAAGGACGGTCCCGTGTTTAATGCCGAGGAGGTGAAGCTTGGTGGTTGATATGTCCGTAAAGATCGCGGGAGTTGAGTTTCCAAACCCCGTGATAGCCGCTTCGGGAACCTACGGAAACGGCGAATGTTATACAGACCTTTACCCGTTGTCAAAGCTCGGCGGCATCTCGTGCAAAGGCATGACCATCGAGCCGAAGCTGGGAAATCCTCCGCCGAGAATTGCCGAAAGCTATTCGGGAATTTTAAACTCGGTAGGACTTCAGAACATCGGCGTCCACGGCTTTGTGGAATACTATCTCCCTACATTGAAGGAAGAAGGAAACGTTATCATCGCGAATGTTGCGGGAGCGACTATTGACGATTATGTCGCGGCGGCGGAGGTGTTGGACGCGTCGGACGTGGATATGATAGAGCTTAACATCTCCTGCCCTAATGTAAAACAGGGCGGAGCCTCGTGGGGTATTTCATGCGAGGGAGCGGCATCGGTGACGTCGGCTGTACGCAGAGCCACGAAAAAGCCGCTTATCGTAAAGCTCACGCCGAATGTCACTGACATTACCGAAATAGCGAAGGCGGCGGAAGCCGAGGGCGCGGACTGCATTTCGCTTATAAACACTCTTTTGGGAATGAGAATTGACGTAAAGACGCGCAGACCTATTCTCAAAAACAACATGGGCGGTTTGAGCGGACCCGCGGTTTTCCCCGTAGCGGTGAGAATGGTATGGCAGTGCTATAAGGCGGTTAAGATACCGATAATCGGTATGGGCGGAATTTCAACGGCGGAGGACGCTATTGAAATGATGCTTGCGGGAGCGTCGGCGGTCCAGATGGGAACAGCGATATTTACCGACCCGTATTCTCCGCTCAAGGTAATAGACGGGATAGAAGAGTATATGGAAGAAAATGAGATAAAGTCCTTGTCCGAAATTGTCGGACAGGTACAGCCGTGGTGAGAAGAATGGTAGAAGTAACAGCAGAGCTTTCGGCGACAGCCGCGCTTCTGGGAGAAGAAGCTATCGAAAAGCTGTGCAAGGTGAAAGTAGCGGTTTTCGGTCTTGGAGGAGCGGGCGGCTATGCCGCGGAGACCTTGGCGAGAAGCGGGATAGGAGCCATCGACCTTATCGACGGCGACAAAATTTCGCTTTCGGATATAAACAGGCAGACAGCCGCACTGCACAGTACCGTCGGGATGCTTAAAACCGAGGCTCTCGGAGCGCGTCTTTCGGACATAAGCCCCGAAATCGTACTTCGGAAATTTCCGCTTTTTCTTAATGAAAACAGCGCCGGCGCGTTTGATTTTTCAGAATACGACTATATCATAGACGCCATGGATGACACGGCGGCAAAGGTGCTTCTGGCGGAGATATGCGAGAGACTTGATGTCAAGCTTATAAGCTCCATGGGCGCCGAAAACAGACTTAGCCCGATGGGCTTTAAGGTCTGCGATATTTTTTCTGCAAGCGTAAGCCCCGCGGTAAGGGTATTTCGACACGAGCTGAGAAACCGCGGGATAGAAAAGCTTAAGATAGTTTTTTCTGCCGAGCCTCCCGTTATAAGCAGCGAAATATCCGCAAGCTGCGCGTTTGCTCCCGCGGCGGCGGGGATTATCATCGCGTCGGAGGTTGTAAAGGATCTGATCTCGGAAGGACCAAAGGAGCAAGAGCGTTAATACTATTAAGGAAGGGCAATAAGTACAGTGGAATTTGTAAGTGAACGCACAGCCTATACAATGATCTCGGAAACTGTGGTCAAAGCGGGAGTTTCGCTTTTCAATGCCGTGAAATACATCTATCTGATTTCCGACAGAGATTTTTACAACATAAGCGTAAAGGATATTTTCAAGATAGCGCTTAAAAACATAACCGACACCACCGCGCTTTCCAACACCGGAATAAAGCTCGACAAGGAGCGCTGTAAAGAGATGAACTCTCCCGAATACGAGCGGGTCTTGTCCCTTATGGTATACTCGTTTGCAGTGAGATTGCCCGAGCTTAAAAACATAAAAACAAGCGGAGGAAGTCTTAACGACAAGCAGATAAAAACCATCTTCGATACCGTTTGCGAAAAGGGCGCGGCAAACTTTGAAAACATAATCGTCGACGATTTCGAGGAAATACAAAGGCTTGTAAAAAGCAAAAAGCCCGTTCCGGCATACGACGCCGAGTGGTTTAAAAGCTATGTATACGGATATGTACCCGCGCTTTCGGCTATAACAAACCGAAATCTGTTTTTGTTCGGAAGCTGTGATATTCTGTTTACACTGTTTTACAGCGGTCTTCATGACGAGCTTGAAAGGGTGGTTAATTCTCTGACGGTAGTTTCAAAATAAACAATAACCGCTTAAGGCGAGCCGCCTTTGGCAATATGTTCCAAATGTGGAACGGTGCCAAAGGCGGACGCTCGAATAATATGATACTTCTATACCGCACGCTCCTTGAAAGGGCGGCGAAAATGATATAAATTGGTTTTATAATACTTTTTTCAGAACTCCGCAGGCGATCGCCGGCTCTTCGCCGTTTTTCCTGACGTGCAGCATGATCGAGTGTTCGGATATTTCCGACAAGTTCTGCCTGTCAAAGTAATAATGCGCGTAAGCCTCGCCGTTTCGGTCTGACATAATATCGGGAAGCTCTAAAAGATGTCCTCCCGCGTTTTCACAGCTCGTGCCCTCGTGGATATGAAACGGCAGATACTGTGAAGCGGGAAGACCGGTAAAGCTTGCGCAAAGGCACAGCCCGTTTTCGAGCTTATGTACGGAAACCTCGCCGGCGACAGACTCATGGCCCTCTGTTCCTCTGAGATCCGCGGATAAAACGGGGCGCTCGTGTTCGATATATGAAATCTTTGACATAAAAAATCACCTCGTAAAATTATATTCAAGAAAGGAAATCATTATGAGCGAAATTAGAGATGAAAACCTTTGGGAGAGCGGAAAACGCAAGATCGACTGGGTAAAAAGAAATATGCCGCTGTTAAACGGCATAGAGCGCGACTTCTCACAGACAAAGCCGTTTGCGGGGATGAAGGTGGCGCTGTCTGTTCACCTCGAGGCGAAGACCGCGTATCTGTGCAAAGTTCTTGCGGCGGGGGGAGCTGAGATGTATGTCACGGGTTCAAATCCTCTGTCTACTCAGGACGATGTGGCCGCGGCGCTTGTACATGACGGACTTAACGTATACGCGTGGTATAACTCAACCGACGAGGAATACCACCGCCACATCGCGAGCGTGATAAACGCGGGACCGAACATAATCATCGACGACGGCGGCGACCTTGTAAACTATATCCACACCGAAAAGCCCGAGCTTATCGAAAACGTTCTCGGCGGCTGTGAGGAGACCACCACCGGCATTATTCGTCTTAAGGCGATGGACGGCGCGGGAAAGCTGAAATTCCCCATGGCTCTCGTAAACGACGCGGACTGCAAGCATCTTTTTGACAACCGTTACGGCACGGGTCAGTCTGTCTGGGACGGCATAAACCGCACGACAAACCTTATCGTCGCGGGAAAGTATGTCGTCGTCGCGGGCTACGGCTGGTGCGGAAAGGGCGTGGCTATGCGCGCGAAGGGTCTCGGAGCGAAGGTGATCGTGACTGAGATCGACCCGATAAAGGCTATGGAAGCTGTCATGGACGGCTTTACCGTTATGCCGATGAATGAAGCGGCAAAGACGGGCGACTTTTTCGTTACTGTTACGGGCTGTAACGACGTTATCGGCGAGGAAGCGTTTGTAAACATGAAGGACGGCGCTATCTGCTGCAACGCGGGACATTTCGATGTAGAGGTAAATATGGCGAAGCTCCGCGAGATAGCGGTCGACAGCTATCTTGCCCGCAACAATATCATGGGCTATAAGCTTAAAAACGGAAACACGATATTCGTTATCGCCGAGGGCAGACTCGTAAATCTCGCGGCGGGCGACGGACACCCCGCGGAGATCATGGACATGAGCTTTGCTATCCAGGCGCTTTCGGCGGAATACATCTCGAAAAACGGCGCACAGCTCAAGAAAAACGGCGGCTCTATGACCTTCAATGTTCCGAAGGAAATAGATCAGAAAGTCGCGGAAAGAAAACTGAACGCGTGGGGAATAACAATCGACAAGCTTACTCCCGAGCAGATAGCGTACTTAAACGAGTAAGCTTTAAGGAATAAGTAAAATGAAAATCGAACATATTGCTATGTATGTGAATGATTTAGAATCCGCAAAAGAGTTTTTTGTAAAGTATTTTGGTGCTAAAGCAAACAATGGGTATCACAATTTGAAAACCGGTTTTCGCTCATATTTCTTATCCTTCGATGAAGGTGCGAGATTGGAAATAATGAATAGACCGCAAATGACTGACAGCACAAAAGATATTAACCGCACAGGATATATTCATGTTGCGTTCAGCTTAGGAAATTCTGAAAAAGTTGACCAATTGACCGCGAAGTTGCAGTCTGACGGATATGAAGTAATAAGCGAACCAAGAACAACAGGCGACGGTTATTATGAAAGCTGTATAATTGATTTGGAAGGAAATCAGATTGAACTGACAGTATAAGTTTTGATTTACCATAGGAGAAAGATGATAATATTGATTTCGGGCGCTTCTCATACCGGAAAAACCAACTTAGCCCAAAAGCTTCTCGAACAGTATAAATATCCGTACCTGTCCATCGACCTGCTTAAAATGGGCTTGATACGCAGCGGAAATACGAAGCTCACGCCCTATGACGACCGCGAGCTTACCGATTATCTCTGGAACATCGTAAAGGAAATTATAAAGACGGCAATAGAGAACGAGCAGGACCTTATTGTTGAGGGCTGTTATATCCCTTTTGATTGGAAAAAGGATCTTGACAAAAATTATCAGAGCAAAATAAAATACACTTGTCTGATTTTCAGCGAAAACTATATCCGCGCGCATTTTGACGATATCGTAAAGTACGCGAATGTTATCGAACAGCGGCTTGACGATAACGATTTAACGCTTGAAGCGGTGCTCAGGGACAATCAGTACTATCTTAAAAATTGCATTGAATACAAGCTTGACTATATTCTTATTCAAGATGATTACAACGCGGAAACACATAATATCTTAAAATAACACAAAGCATTTGAAAGAAAGTCCGAGGGGGTGGCGGTTTGTTCAACATACTTGTAGCAGACGATACGGCAAACATTCGGCGTTTATTCGAGTATACGCTTGAGAAAAACGGCTTTAAGGCATACACCGCCGAAAACGGCGAAAAGGCGCTTGAGATAATCGAAAGCACGCACATCGACCTTATGGTGTTAGACCTTATGATGCCGAAAATGGACGGGTGGGAGACGCTTAAGGCGCTGCGTGACAGCGGAAACACCCTGCCCGTGCTTATAATAACCGCCAAGGACAACACCGCCGATATCCACAAAAGCTTTATGCTCGGAACGGACGATTATATGACCAAGCCCGTGGACGAGGTCGAGATGATACTGCGGATAAAAGCGCTCCTTCGCCGTAGTAAAATAGCCGAAGAGCAGAAAATAGTAGTGGGTAAGACCGAGCTGGACTACGGGGCGTTTTCGGTGAACGTAAACGGCGAGGTGGCGGTGCTGCCGCGAAAGGAGTTTCAGATATTGTTTAAACTTCTGTCCTTTCCGGGAAAGACGTTTACAAGAACGGCGCTTATGGAGGAGTTCTGGGAAATGGGCTCGGACAGCGAGGCAAGAACGGTAGACGTACACATAAACCGTCTCAGAGAGCGCTTTCACGACAACGAGGATTTTTCGATAACGACCGTGAGAGGTCTTGGTTATAAAGCCGAGGTCAGGACGCAGCAGGAGTGACCGTAAATATGAAACGGGCGTTAAAAAAAATAAAGCAGCGGCTTAAGCATATGTTCAAGCCGTTTGAAAGAGTAAACCGTCTCGGAATGAAGATGATGATCTTCACGCTTATGATAATTGTCGCTTCGGATGTTCTCACCTTTACCTCTACTATCGTGATAGGATTTGTTACCGACGGCGCGGCGGATATTTCCACTGTAATAGGCTCTGTGGGCGCGAGTATACTGATAGGCGCGATAATGGCGTTTTTCGTTACAAACACTATTCTAAAGCCCCTTTCAAGCCTTACAAAAGCGACAAGGCGCGTGAGAAACGGCGATTATACCGTAAAGGTAGACGAGGACGATTTTCTTACCCGCCACACCTTAAAGGAGCTTCAGCGGCTTATCTCCGACTTTAATATAATGACCGCCGAGCTTGCGAATACCGAGCTTTTCAGAAACGACTTCGTGTCGAATTTCTCTCACGAGTTCAAGACTCCGCTTTCTTCAATAAGCGGCTTTGCGCGTCAGCTCTGCGACGATGACATAACCGAAGAACAGCGCAGGGAGTTTTCAAGGATAATTCTTGAAGAGGCGGAATATCTGTCCTCTCTCGCGGCAAACACCCAGCTTCTCACAAGCCTTGACAATAAGGGAATTATAGAGGACAAAAAGCTGTACTCTCTCGACGAGCAGTTAAGAAGCTGTATGCTCAGTCTTGAGCCTGTCTGGAGCGAAAAAAACATCGAGCTTAATATGAGCGAAATGGACGAGGCAAAGTTTTATTTCAACGAGCAGCTTATGTCTCATGTATGGCATAATCTCTTCGATAACGCCGTAAAATTTACTCCGAGCGGAGGGAGCATAAACGTTTCATTAAAGCGGCAAAACGGGCAGATAACCGTGGATATCTCCGACAGCGGCTGCGGTATTTCCGAAGAAGCGCTGCCGCATATTTTCGAGAAATTCTATCAGGCGGACCGTTCTCACGCGTCAAAGGGAAATGGCTTGGGACTTTCGCTTGTGAAGAAGATAGTGGAACTCAGCGGCGGAAAGATATCGGTCTCCTCTGTTTTGGGAGAGGGAACTACGTTTACGGTAGTCCTGCCCGATGACAACAATAACACAAACACTCAGACCAAACGCGATGAAAGGAAAAAATCATGAACAATGTTTACGAAAAGTTGATGAAATGCTGTGAGCAGGTCGAAAAGAAAATAAGCTTCAAGCCCTCGCTGGCGCTTATTTTAGGAAGCGGACTCGGGGATTTCTGCGACACGCTCGAAATAAAAGAAACGCTCGATTACGGCGAGATAGAGGGCTTTCCGATAAGCACCGTGCTGGGGCATAAGGGGCGGTTTGTGTTCGGTTATTGCGGAGAAAAGCGTGTTCCTATCGTCGCTATGCAGGGCAGAGTGCATTATTACGAGGGTTATTCCGTACAGGATGTTGTACTCCCGACGCGCCTTATGGGACTTATGGGAGCGAAAACGCTGTTCCTCACCAACGCCGCTGGCGGAATAAACCCGTCCTTTCACGCGGGAGATTTTATGCTGATAACCGACCACATAAGCTCGCTTGTTCCAAGCCCGCTTATCGGTGCGAACATTGACCGGCTCGGCGTGAGGTTTCCCGATATGAGCGAGGTTTACAGCAAGAGATTGCGGACAATAATTGAAAACACCGCCGCGAAAGTAAGCGTACCTCTCGTTCGCGGAGTGTATATCCAGACCACGGGGCCGAACTACGAAACTCCCGCGGAGATACGCGCCTACGGACGTCTCGGCGCTGACGCGGTAGGAATGTCCACCGCAGTAGAGGCAATGGCGGCGCGCCATATGGGAATGGAGATATGCGGCATTTCGTGCATTTCAAACCTTGCCGCGGGAATTTCCGCAAATCCGCTTTCGCACCAGGAGGTCCAGGAAACGGCGGACAAAGCCGCGCCGATGTTCAGAAAGCTTGTAACGGCGGCTATCACTGAGATAGCGGGAGAATGATATGGCTAAGAAATTCAAAAAGGATAATAACAACCGCCTCGAGCGCACGATAGTACGAAACTGGATAATCCTCGGCGCTTCGCTTGCGGCTATAATAGTTCTGACTGTCATGTCAAAGATGGCGGGGTAATTTAAATCGGGAGGCATTATGAACGAAATTCAGCAGAGGATAATCGAGCTTAAGGAGAAAAACGACGCGTGTATTCTCGCTCACTGCTATCAGACGCACGATATACTTGAAATCGCTGACTATGTCGGCGACAGCTTCGGGCTCGCGCAAAAAGCAGCAGTCGCGAAAAACAAAACGATAATAATGTGCGGAGTGCGCTTTATGGCGGAGACGGTGAAGATACTCTCGCCGGAAAAGCGCGTGCTTATCCCGCGCGAGGAGGCGGGCTGTCCTATGGCGGAACAGCTCGACCCCGATATGCTTTTACAGCTTAAACAGAAATATCCCGACCACAAGGTGGTGGCGTACATAAACACCACCGCCGAGCTTAAAACGCTGTGCGATGTGTGCGTTACGTCGTCGTCGGCAGTGAAGATCATAAAAAAGCTCGACTCGGACAATATCCTGTTTATTCCTGACTGCAACCTCGGCGATTATGTAAAAAAGCAGGTCCCCGAAAAGAAGATAAAGCTTATAAGCGGCGGCTGTCCCACTCACGCGAAGCTCACGGCGGCGGAGGCAAAGGCGGCTAAAGCGGCTCACCCGGGCGCGCTGTTTCTTGTTCACCCCGAGTGTCAGCCCGAGGTGGTGGCTCTCGCGGACTTTGTCGGAAGCACCACGGAAATTATGGACTTCGCGGCGAAAAGCGACGCGGAGGAATTCATCATCGGCACGGAAAACAGCATAGTTCAGCACCTCGGAATACAGCACCCCGAAAAGCTGTTTCACCCGCTGTCGAAGGACTGCGTATGCCACAATATGAAGGTCACGACTATCGCCGATGTGCTTCATACTCTTGAAGGCAGAAGCGGCTTTGAGATAACGATGGACGAGGAGCAGAGGTTGGCGGCAAAGAAATGCATTGACGAAATGCTGAGGCTCGGAAACGGGTGATAAACAGGAAGTTAGCAGAGAGTAATTTTTTGTTTTCAAGCGGCGTTATATTAGGCAGGAGGAAGAGTTTTATGAAAAAAGTTTTTATTACTCTTGTTGCGGCTGCATTGGGCTGTTTACTTCTATTATCCGGTTGTTCCAAGAAGATTTCATCTATCACGGATATTGAGCGCTATTCCGATATGCAAAAAAATGCAGACAAGATAGACGTAAAATTTGATAACTACTCAGGAGAACCCTTCAGATTTACTATAACGAATGAAGATGATTTGGAGGAAATAATGGAGATATTATTTTCCGAAACGCTTTCGTATTTGGGAGAAGAGTTCCCCGTTGGTGATAATACCTTTATCACAATTTATCAAGGTGAAAAATCTTACTCCCTTTCCGTGCGGTTTATTAGCGAAAATGAAAAATATTATGGTTTTTCTCCCGCAAAATTACAGCCAAAAATCAAAGCCATTGCCACGGCGTTGGGAGCTTTTGATAATGTGGAATAGAACAATAAATTCTGAATTAGAGCAGGAACACAACTAAAACTTTGAGCAAAAATAAGAGATCGGAGCAAAAGAATTTCTTTTGCTCCGATTGATTTATACTTCGGCGGCGGTTGTTTTTCTGCCGCGGAAAAGCATTGGAATAGCCCAGATTGCCGCAAGAGCGACAATAACGTATACTATTCGGCTGAAAACCGAGGTCTGTCCGCCAAGCAGCCACGCTACAAGGTCAAATCGGAAAATTCCCACAAGACCCCAGTTAAGACCGCCTATTATAAGCAGCGTAAGAGCAAGCTTGTCCAAAATGATCCCTCCTTATCAAGCTTTTCAGCGTTATTATTTGATGAAATCAAAGCTTTATGCGAGGTAAATTATAACGATTATTTGTAGAATTTTGATGAATAATTTTCTGAAATTCGGACAAAATTGTATAGAATTGCTCAATTTTTGCGGATTGAAAAAAACTATTGACAAACTTTGAAAAAAGTTGTAGAATAGTAAATGCGTTAAGTGCATTTACTATTCTGATTTAAATGCCCTCGCGCATTCGCAAACCTTCGGTTTGCTTCGCGCGTATCGGGCGATTATACCATAACCTTGCGGTTATGGTATAATAAACATCACTGCGGAAGTTTAGCTCAGCTGGGAGAGCATCTGCCTTACAAGCAGAGGGTCATAGGT
>JAFLUG010000046.1 GCA_022508885.1 Oscillospiraceae bacterium
AAACCCTTTCTGAAGAAAGGGTTTTCCCCAGACCCCTTTCCCAAAGACTTTTTGTTATTTGTTAAAACTTTAAAGCGGTTTGATTTTTCGACTTACCGAATACACAACTGTGTACATTATACCATTTTACAGCGGGATTTTCAAGTACTATTTACAACAAAAAGAAACCGCCCCGAAACATTTCGGGGCGGTAAAAATAATTCAGGTATCAATTCTTTCAAGCTCGCGGATATTTTTATTACGGTACAGCAGATCGTCTCTGACAGTAAACCCGACGCTTTCCCAGAACCCGTTGCCCACAGTGTTTTTTTCAAAAGCGACCAGCGCGACTTTGTTTATGCCCTCTTTATCCAGAGCGTTCATGGCGTTTTCCACAAGCTTTGTGGCTATTCCCCGGTTTCTGTATTCGACAGATACCGCCGTATGATGAATATAACCTCTGCGTCCGTCGTGTCCCGATAAAATTACTCCGATTATTTTACCGTTGTCCTCCGCCACAAAGCTTGTTGTGGGATTGCGCTTTAGGTATTTATCAATTCCCTCTTTACTGTCATCGGTAGTGTTAAGTCCCATTCCGGGAGTGTTTATCCACAGATCATACACGCTGTCATAATCTTCGATTGTCATTACTCTGATCTTTATCATTATGTTCCTCCTATATAAAATTTGATTACATTCAGGTAACCGACAAATAAAAACTCTCCGCTAAAACGCGGAGAGTTTGAGCATTACATCAGTTATCAGCCTTTGCCGCTTTTGCAGCGCTGCCCTTTTTACCGGGCTTGCGCTCCTGCCACCATATCCACAGCGGACCCGCAAGGCACAGCGAGGAATAAAATCCTACGAGCATACCAAACGCAAGCGGGATAGCGAACGTGAGAATGGAGGTAACTCCCATGACCGTGCAGACAATGGAGATAGAGAGCATTGCGGTGACGGTCGTCGCGGTCGTGATGATCGAGCGACTGAGCATCTGGTTTACCGAGAGGTTTACAAGCTCGCGGTCGCTGAGCCTTCCGCCGTGCTTCGCGCGGTTTTCACGCAGACGGTCGTAAACGATGATGGTGTTGTTTATCGAATAGCCGAGCAGCGTAAGGATAACCGCCATAAAGTTTGAATCGAGCGACATTCCCGCAAACACATATACCGCGTAGGTCATAAGAACGTCGTGTACAAGGCAGATGATAGCGATTATACCCGCGCTCCAGCCGCCTATCTTTCTGAATCTGAACGCGATGTAAACGACCAGCAGCACAAACGCCACAACCACCGCGATAAGACAGCTTACAAAGAACTGCGAGCCTGCGGAAGCGGAAACGTTGGTCGTGTCGAGGTTGATTATATTGTTGGAGGGATATTCCTCAATAAGCTTTTCGGAGACCTTCTGAAGCATCGCGTCGTCCATTTTTTCGTCCGCCGCGAATGAAACAACGATAGTGTTCAGGCTGTCGGTAAAGCTCATTCCTGTCGTAACCGTCGCGCGGGGCGTACCAAGGGACTCAACCGTAGATTTTATAGCGTTTGTATCGACCGTACCCTCATAGGAATAGGTGATTATCGTACCGCCCTTAAAGCGGATATCCACGTTTACTCCGAGGACAAAAGTGAATATGACGGTAAGCGCTATCGCCGCAGAGGAGATTATAACATATATCTTGCGCTTGCTTACAAAGTCAGCGTCTGATCTTGTCTTGACCTCAATGTTATGAACCGTATCCTTGCCCTTTTCGATATCCGTATCCGACGGAAGCTCCTTTTTGGAAACGCCGTAAAAGCCGGGCTTTCTGAAGCATTTGAACTTCGAGAGTGAAATGGTCATAAGTCTCGTTGCCCAGCACGCCATGATGAAGTTCATGATAACACCCGCAAGCAGCGTATAGCCGAACGAGTAGATAGTTCCCTCCGTAGACGCGCCGAACCACGTTCCGAACACAGCCATAAGAATGACCGCGACGATTATTACCGTGAGGTTTGAGTCGAGAATTGCCGTAAAGCCGCGCGAAAATCCGTTTTTAAGCGCGCCGTCAATGGTTCTTCCCGCTTTTATCTCTTCCTTTATGCGCTCGGCGGAGATTACGTTTGCGTCAACGCCCATGCCTATCGAAAGGATAATACCAGCTATACCCGGAAGCGTAAGCGAAGATGCGTCGTTAAATCCGAAAAAGCCCGTGATCGCCGCAAACATTCCCGCAACCTGTCCCGTAAGCGCTATCACTGCGACAACGCCGGGCAGACGGTAATAAATTATCATGAATATCGCGATGAGAATAAACGCGATAAGTCCCGCGAGAGCCATTGCGTCTCTCGCGCCGATGCCGAGGATAGGCGAAATTGTCGAGAGGCTTTCTACCTCGAGCTTAAACGGAAGCGCGCCTCCGTTTATTTTATTTGCAAGGTCGGTTGCCTCGTCAGCCGTAAACGAGCCGGAAATTATAGCCTCGCCGTTTGTGATAACGGAGTTTACCTTCGGATAGGAAATACATACGTCGTCCATCCAGATGGAAATGGTATCTCCCTTAAGCTTTTCGGTAGCCTCCGCAAACTTCTGCTTTCCGCTTTCCTTAAACTTGAGCTGAACGATATACTCGTCTTCCTTGCTGTCATAACCGGCCGTTGCGCTTTCTACGTCCGAGCCTGTAAGAATGACCGATGTGGTTTCTCCCGTGGGAAGTCCGTCGCTTGTTACCTCGTGCTTTTCGCGGAAGGTGAGAAGCGCGGTCTCGCCGATCTCCTCTACCGCCTTCTGCGGGTCGAAGGTGTTGTCGCCGCTCTGCCACGGAAACTGAACTATTATACCGTTTGTCGCAGAGTCGACATAAACCTCGTAGTCGTTTATGTTCTTATTGATAAGACGCATTTCGATGATCGACTTTGCCGAGTTTAAAGCATCCTCGGTCACGGGATTGTTGTCCGAATAATCCTTCGGAACGCCGAACGTAACGTTTACACCGCCCCGGATGTCGATTCCCCAGCGTATATCGTCAATTCCCCAGATATAATTCTGCTTTATATCTCCGTAATAGGACTTTATACCCATTGTGGAAAGCAATGTAAACGCGACAATGAGAATCAACATAACAAAAAATACGGGCTTTGTGATCCTGCTTTTCAAATATTTTCACTCCGTTTCAGATGATTTTTCAAATTCCTTGTTAACCTGCATTCAATTATTATACCATAAAATACCCAATTAGTCAAGCCCTATTTTTGACTGTTTTGTCTCAGCTTTTTTTCGGCGATGCCATATCCGAAGCATATCCCCAGAAGAGCTATACCGAAGCCGATAAACAACAGCGTTTTTATCATTTCGTTTGCCTCGTAGAAATCGAATAAAAACAGCTTTGCCGAGACCAGGAGAGACAGCGCAAGTCCGAAACAGCGCAGAAGCTTGTTGTTCTTTTTAAAGCCTATGAATATCCAGAGCGCCGCTGTTACGATATAAATTATGCTGATTATATAGCTTGTAAACCTTACGAAGTTATTTGTTCCGAGAAGCGACGTAAGCGTGATAACGCCGTAGGATGAAACGATAAGCCCCACCGCTTTCGCGAACTTCGGCGCTTTGTTTGTTATCTGCATTGTTATGTCCAGAACCGTAAGCACGGAGATAAGGTTTACGATAACCGTTATTGCTATCAGCAGTCCGTCGAGAGATACGTCGCTCATGTTCGCGGAAAATCGGAGAATATTTTCAAACCCGAGGAACATAAGCCCTATCCCGTAGAATGACAGCGACGTCGGCATACCTGCGCCGCCGAGAAACTTAAGCTTTCCCGAAATCAACCCTAAGATCATCCAAAGGCAGGCGGTAAGAAGCGTTGTAACTATCATGCAGAAGCCCTCTCTCAGTCCTGAGCGTCCGAGGGCGTTTCCGAGGTCGTTGATCAAAAGACAGCTTCCGATTATTCCCGCGTTTAAAAACGCGAGACAAGAATAAAGCTTGAAAACGACGCTTTCGCTTTTGTTCCTTATTAAATAGAACACCATTATCCCAAACCATAAAACCACATTTACCAGACAAAGCGGAATAATTTCCGAAGAAAGCTTTTCATCGCGGAACAAAATGTTTACTCTGAAGGCCTGAACGATAAAATCAATTTCCGCAATTCCCAACAGCACATATCCCCAGATCTTAAGCATGTCTCTGTCGATAATAACTCCGACGATCAGAATTGCCGCGGCTAATCCGTGGATAGCGTAGTAATTCGCCGAGCCGTTTACGAGCGTGATAATGGAAAACGAAGCCACAGCGATAAGCATATTTATGAAAATATTTGAAACGGTACATCTTGTGGAGAATTTAAGCGAATAGCCTATCGCGCATATCAGATATATCAGGGCAATTACTATCATCGCGATAAGCGCGGCGGTTTTTCCTATCGCAAGGTAAAGGCTGATATCCGTAAATAAGATCAGAAAGCTCTGCGACAGAATAAGGACCGTAATTTCCGAGGCGGACATAAGCCCGTCGCTGTGAGCGCACTCCAAAAGCGCCCCGCTTATATACAGAACTCCCGAGCAGAAAACAAAAACTATCGCCAAAAACGGGGATATATCGGAGCCTTCGATAACAAGCAGACACATCGGATAAAGATACAGCGCCTCGAAGCAGGCAAGACAGCAGCCCGTAATATTAAGCGCCGTATAGCTGTTTCGGTACGCGAAGACCGCCGCCATGGCGTGCGTTACGATAACACAGCCCGCGCAGATAAACGCCGACGCCGCGGAATTGTCGGCGCTGAACGAGGCAGACAACAGCGGAAGAGCTGAAAAACTCAGCGTTATGATAGCGAGTGGCTGGGACTTATAACGCGCCGAAAGCAAAAATCCGATGACCGCCGCGGCAAGTCCGACGATGTGCACAGCCTCGGAGCCGAACACCTCAAGGCCGTATCTTCCGATAAGCACGGAAATAGACAGCTCTATCACGCCGCCGTAAATAAGAGCGTTTGCGAAAACGACCGATTTTTTGCGATAAAATATCTCTCCCGAAATAAGCATGATAGCTCCGACGGCGATGACAAGCGCCATTCTCACAAAGTCGTGAAGATATCCCGCGGAAGCCGCGGAAAACGCTATTACGCCGATAATAATGAAGATCACGCCGATCTTGCTGAGCAAATTGAGACCGACGAACATTTCGCCTTTTGAGACCGTGCTCTGCTGACGGTCGTTTGGGTTATACTCGGGATTGTTCATAACTGCTCCTTAATCATAAATCATAATTCTGTACAACATCTTGACCTTAACAATAAAAGCGTTTACGCTTTTATTATATCACAGTTTTCCCATAAATGCAATAGGCATAATTAACAGACAAGGCATATATAAATCATTTTAGGGAATAATTCTATCATCTTATCAACGGATAGTGTTTGTATGGGGTACTCTATGAAAAAATTTATTTGCATTGTTGTTGTTTTAGCCTTTGCGTTTTTACCGTTGTTTCCGGCTGACTTCGCAAAGGCCGAAGGGCAGGAAGGCTCTGCGGCGGAGATTCTTTTTGAGGCGGAAACGGGACAGGTCCTTTATTCAAAAAATCCCGACAAAAAGCTCGCTATGGCGTCTGTTACGAAAACAATGACTCTTCTGCTTATTGCCGAGGCAATACAAAGCGGGGAGATGTCGCTTGACGAAAAGGTAAGAGCTTCGACAAACGCCTTTGGAGCAGAAGGCTCGGTCATCTGGCTTGAGGCGGGAGAGGAAATGTCAGCCGCCGAGCTTATAGAAGCGGTTGTCGTAAGCTCGGCAAACGACGCATGTATCGCGCTTGCGGAGCATTTAGCGGGAAGCGAGGCGGCGTTTGTAAAGATGATGAACGTCCGCGCGAAAGAGCTGGGGCTTAAAAACACGCGGTATACAAACTGCGTAGGCTATGACGAAAACGGGCATTATTCCACCGCGAGGGATATCGCGGTATTGACCGCAAAGCTTATGGAATATGAGGTTTTAAGAAGCTATTGGCTTATCTGGCTGGATTATCTGCGCGGCGGAGAGACACAGCTTGTAAACACCAACAAGCTTGTAAGATACTACAACGGCATTATCGGCGGTAAAACAGGCACAACCGACGGCGCGGGATATTGTCTGACGGTTTGCGCGGAGAGAAAGGATATGAAGTTTGTGGCGGTCGCTCTCGGATGTAAAAGCGACGACGAGCGGTTTGACAGGTGCGAGGCGCTGTTGGATTACGGCTTTGACAATTACCAGAAATTTACTCCCGAGCAGGAATTTTCAAAGCTTTTGCCTATAAAGGTCGTGAGAGGAGCGCAAACGGAAATAGTTCCCATTATCGAACAGCAGGGCGTGGAATGTATTATCAAAAAGGGAAGCGCGGGCAGGGTAGAATATGAATATTCCTTTGTAGAAGAGGTCGAGGCGCCTGTTGAAAGGGGTCAGTTTTTGGGAGAATATCTGGTGACTCTTGACGGAGAACCGGTCTTCCGTTCGGATATAATTGCGAACGAGGATATACCGAGACTGGATTTCTGGCGGTGCCTGGGCATGGTGTTTGGTGAAATAATTTCGATGTGACAGGAATAATTTTACGGAAACTAAAGAGAATATCATATTGGATGACGTTGAAATTGCTGAAGGGATATGATAACAGATGAAGAAGTTTATTGCCGCGGCGGTAATTGCGATAGCCCTGGCGGCTTTTGTGGGAACGGTTCCCGCGGCGGTGGAAAGCATGGCGCCGGTTTGCGAGACCTTTTCGCCAAGCGTAAGAAGCTATTCGGAAAAGATAAGCGGAAGCGGCAAGGTGAGATATGTAGGGCAGAGCGCTGTCAGTTGTTCTTTGCCCGTGGTGATAAAAGAGGCGTGCGTTTCAGAGGGAGACCGTGTCCAGACGGGCGATATCATAGCGAAAATCGACAGGGAAAGCTCTGTGGCGCTTGTGATGAGCCTTTCGCAGATAAACGCCCTGAATGCCGCGGTGACAGATTTACAGGCGGCCGCGGCGCTGATACCCGAAGCCGTCGCGGCTGAAAGCGCGGGACGCGTTGTTTCGGTGAGCCGCGCGGGTCAGGCGGTCTTAAGCGGAGAGAGCATCGCGGTCATTGCGGACAACGACAGCATAGCGGTGTCGGCGGCGATAAGCGAGCTTGACATAGCGAAGATAAAGCTTGGACAACCCGCGTATATCGAGCTTTCGGCATATCCCGGCGAGAAAATTTTCGGAACTGTTTCGGAGATATCCGAAACGGCGAGAAGCCAATACAGCGGGACTGTGCTTGAAACGGTGGTCGATATAATGATAACTCCCGAAAACACCGGCGACGAGCGGCTTAAATCGGGATTTTCCGCCGAGGTCGAGATAGGACTTTCCGAGCCGTATGACATTCTGGTCGCCCCGTATTCGGCTATAGAACAGGACGAAATAAGCGAATACGTTTATGTCTATGAAAACGGCGCGGCTGTACGAAGAAATATTGTGACGGGAAAAGAGTTTTCGGACGGAACAGAGGTCTGCGTGGGATTGTCCGCGGGGGATATCGTTTTTAAAGCTCCGGGAGAGGTCGCCGAGCAGAAGTATATCAGAATAAAGGACAGCAATTAAAGCAATACCGCGTAATATCAGCGCGCGAATTTCAAAATAAGGTGAAAAGATGTTTTTGAAATCAATAAAGAGCCTGCTTTTCGCGAAAGCCCGCACTCTCCTGACAATGGGCGGAATTGCGGTGGGTGTGTTTTCGGTGGTCCTTATCTCGGCAGTCGGCTCGATAGGAACACAGCAGGTAAGCTCGGCGATGATATCAATGGGCGTCGATACTCTGCTTGTACAGGCTGCGGACAACACAGTTTCCGTTACGCTTACGGACAGCGACGTAAGCGCGGTGAGAGCGGTAGAAGGAGTAAGCGACGCGATGCCGCTTATGTCAAGCATAACCGAAGCGAAAATGCTTGGAAACAGACTTGACTGCTGGCTGTGGGGAGTAGACAGCTCGGCGGACAAGCTAATTTCGCTCTTCGCCGAGCACGGAAGGCTTATCACAAACGCCGACGACGCCGCGCGGGCGAAGGTATGCGTGATAGACGAGCAGTTCGCGCTCGATACCTATGGAAGAAGAAACATAGTCGGAAAGAAGCTGACGCTGTTTTTAGGCTCGAGGTTTCATGAGTTTGAGATCGTCGGAGTGGCTAAGTCGGGCTTGTCGGCTGTTCAGGGAATGATGTCGGGAGTCGTGCCGGGCTTTATGTACATTCCCATTTCGACAATGCAGAGCCTTTGCGGAAGAACGACCTACGATAAGATCGCCGTGAAGATATCGGATATAAACGCCGACGGGCAGATAGTGAAAAAGGTAATCAATAAGCTGAACACGATAAATGACCGAACCGACGGATATATCTGCAACAACCTTTTGTCGCAGAAGGAAAGCTTAGAGGAGATAATGTCGATAGTGACTTTGGCGCTGTCGCTTGTCGCGGGGATATCGCTTTTCGTTTCGGGTATCTCGGTCATGACGACAATGATGATGAGCGTAAGCGAAAGGACGCGCGAAATTGGCATAAAGAAAGCCACGGGCGCGAAAAAGCGCGATATCTGCGCGGAGTTTCTCATGCAGAGCGTTTCGCTGTCGCTTATCGGCGGGGCGGCGGGGATCGCCGCGGGTATCTTTGTCGCGTTTGCGGGGTGTACCGCGCTTAAAGTTCCGTTTATGCTGAATTCCTCGTATCTCATTATTTCCATAGCGGCAACCATCGGAGTGGGCACGGTTTTCGGAGTCTACCCCGCGCTTAAGGCGGCAAGCCTTAACCCAGCTGAGGCGCTCAGAGGATAAGAGAATTAGAGGATAAAAAAACAAACCGAAGAGGAGACTCTTCGGTTTTGTTCAATATGCAGTAAATCAAAATTTCTCAAAGCAAGGCTTTTTTCAAATCTGAAATATACTGTGACTGCTGCTTTTTTAAATATGCTTTTACAAATGGTTTCATAAAAAGCTTCTTTGCAGTAACATCTTCCGTAAAATCAATTTCGGTTTGCTCGCCTTTTTGTGTAAATACGCCGATCCAATGTCCTTTGATATTATCGTTTTCCATATCAAACTCATAGCGTTGATACGGTATCATAACGGTAACCGTAAAAGTTGTGGCATATCCCTCTTTTGTAAATTCAACAAATTGCTTGTGGTTTATAATTTCAATTTTGCTTAAATCACCGCGCCACGCGTAGTTTTCAAGAGAAGTTACCGTTTCCCATACTTTTTTGATGTCACACGGGAAAGCAACTTTAATGTTTGAAACCGCCATGTCTGATTCCTCTCTTAAATTTCGGTGTATTCTATTACAGATACCTGATAATTTCTTCAAGTATATCCTTGTTTCCCTCGTCGATAAGCCCGAAATCCATTTCCTTATAGCTCCATATCGCTCTGCCGATATGCAGTTCTTCAAAGGCTTTGTTTATATCCTTTAGCCAGCGCAGTCCGCTCTGTTTGCCGGCGAGATCGATAAAGCCGTATTCTCCGCAGTACAGCGCTATGTCGTGCTTTTCGCAATACTCGGCAACAGGCTTGAAGCTGTTTACAAAAAACGTGTAGTCAAGCTCCTTGTCGCCGAAGCTTTCAAGTTCGGGAGTTATATGCAGTCTTGTATTTCTGACTTCTTCGGCGTAAACATTTGCGGATTTCGGATAGGAAGTCCGAAAATCGTTTTTCATTCCGTCCACCCAATACGCTCCCTGGTGGGTGAAGACAGTCGGCTCGTAGCAGTGGAAATTGAAAACAACGTTTTTGTCCGTCGGCAGGTCGAGGTCGAATATCGCCTCTATCGCGCAGTTATGATAGCCGCCGAGCAGTATCTTTATATCGGGACAGATCTCCCTTATCGCCGCGATAGCGTCCTTGGCGACTTTGTTCCAGACCTTGTTGAACTTGGGGTCGGTAACCTCGTTCAACAGCTCAAACGCGAGCATATCCGAGTATTTTCCGAAACGCTTTGCAATTTCCCTCCAAAGCTCGCAGAAGCGAAGCTGAAGCTTTTCGTCGTCAAAAAAGCCGACATAATCCGGGTCATCAAAAACAAAGCCGCAGGTCTTGTGCAGGTCTAAAACCATGTTCAGCCCGTATTTCTTACACCACAGAACCGCGTTTTCCACATACTTAAAGCCGCTTTCTATGTATTCGCCGTCCTCGGTCTGAATGACATTGTAGTCTACCGGAACGCGCACATGGTCTATCCCCCAGTGCGAAACGCGCTCGAAATCGGCTTCGGTTATGAATTTATCAAGCCGTTCTTTCGAGTAGTCGCACTGCGACAGCCAGCCGCCGAAGTTTACTCCTTTATAAAATCCGTCAAAGCTATTCATAGCAACAGTTCCTTTCTAAAATTTTTCAGTTTTCGCTGCCCTCTAAGAAATAGCTCGCCTCCATATCCGCGACCGAAAGCGCAAACGCCAGCGGATACATTTCAAGCGCCCTGCCGATTGTGTTTTTGTCCTCTATCCCGGAAAAGCCCATGTGCCAGCGTATAGCCATAGCCTCCTCGCGCGAAAGCCGCATAAAACCGCTTATCATGTAAACGCTTTTTTCTCCGTGACCGTATGGAAGCTTGTCGTCAATGGAATAATAGGGCGTCTTTTCCCATTGACCCGTTTTTTCGTTTTTCGAGTTGCGGTATGAGATGTTGTAGATATTTACCTTGCAGATGTCGTGCAAAAGCGCGGCAACAGCGGCGGATTCCCCGCTTACGCTCAGCTTGTAGGTCTCCTTTACTCTTGGTCTTTCGAGATAATCCACAAGGCATTTGTATACATTCAGCGAATGGCGCAGAAGTCCGCCCTCAAAGGCGTTGTGAAAGCGGGTGGAGGCGGGGGCGGTAAAGAAATCGCTCTTGTTTTCGAGAAAGTCAAGCAGCTTTTCGGCTCCGTCGCGCTTTATCTTCTCGTTGAAAATTGAGATGAATTCTTCCCTGTCTGTCATACTATTCTCCTTTGAATAAGAGGTATTCTCCGTCCTTTTGCGGAAGAATGAGGTTGGTCATATCGTCGGATATTTCAAGCACGGCGGGTCTTATTCCGAAATGTTTTTCAAGAGCATCGCCGGTTTCTTTTATGGCGTCGGATCTTAAAACAACAGGATCTTTTACGTCGAATTTGTTTAGAAAACCATCGGAGGTCTTGGCTATAACTGTTGTGAACATAAACGGCTCGTCGCAGTCATACAGTACGCGCAAAAGCTCTTCGGCGCTGTCCCCGGGCTTTTGAGAAAGCTCGTCGATATTGTCAATAACAAGCAAAACCGGCAGCTCGTCGCCGTCTTTATATTCTCCGAGAGCACTTTTTATTTTTTCCCTGACCTCGCGCTGGTCTTTCGGGAAAACGCAGTCACAGCCGAGAAGCGCCGCCGCTTTTTTAACGAGAGGGAGCTGAGCGTTGAAATTGTAGTCGAGATATTCCGGCAAAAAAATATCATAAGCGCGGCTGATGTATACGGACAAGCGCTTATAATAATCCTCGTCAAACGGAACGAAAAGATAAGCCTCGTCCTGAAACTCCTCAGAGTTATACTTTTCCGTTCCGAAATAGTCCTCCGCACAGCTGTCTACGTCAGCGGGAAAGAAGCAGTCGTCAAAGCTGTTGTGAAAATCGTAGTATCTTCGGGTAAACATATAGCCGAGATAGCTGAAGGTTCTCGAGTTCAGTTCTCCGTGGGTGCAGTCCATCAAAAATTTGCGCAGGTCGGTATTTTTCCCGCTTTTTACGTTTTCGACAACTCCGGGGAATTTTTCAAAAAAATACCGGTTGTGCAGATCGTGCTCGATACACCAGCGCAGGAAGACCGCGATATGGTTACAGCCGTTTATTATATCAAGCGGAAGCTTTTTGTCGATTATTTTATCATAATGCGTATACGCCGCGTCGATAAGTCCGCGCTTTGTATAATCCCTGCACGAGTTTTCGCGGTCTATATCAAGGATATGCGAAACGCCGTTCATTCTTTCCAGAAGCTCATGGGTGTCGTTGTCGATCTTAAAATCCATTTCCTCGCGGTAAAGCGGAACAAGCTCGAGGAAATTTACCGAGTCGCCGTTTGGAAGCAGACAGGTATCCGCGCCCGACTCGACGTCCTCGGGGTAAATAAGCAGAGAACCGCAGAGCTTTGTGTTGTTGGCAAAGGGGTCCTTATTGTCGATAGAATGTCCCCAGCCGAGCCACGTTTCGCAGTTTATCGGAAGTCTCGCCAGATTTTTCAAAAGCGAGATAGGCCAGAACCACTCGGGAGAGCTTTCGCCGATCTTCCAGCTTTTCGGAAGGCAGATCATAAGCTCCGCGCGGCCGAGCTCCTCCGCGTCAAGCCCCTCGGGGATATCCATGATATGCGCGCCCATCCCTACGGTTATAAGCGTGTAATAATCGCGCTTTTCCGTGGGAGGCACGATATAGATATCACAGTGAATATCGGGAGATCTTATCTCGTGGAAAATTGTCGGAAACTCGCCGAAATATTCCTCGATATGATCTTCGACAGCCTCGAGCTCTTCTTCGTCGTACATCTCGCATTCATCTTCGTCAATGTCGTCTTCGCCGTCAAACTCGCTGAACTCATCGTCGATACGGTCCATAAAATTTCCCGCTTCATTGAGGACATTTTCGGGAGGATTGAGGTTCATGCACCTCGCGAAGGAAACCTGCGCGCGTTCGAGAATATCGTGCCGAAGTTCCTCGTCGTTTTCAAGTTCCGCATCGAGCGAAGCGAAATACAGCGCCATTCCCATGCGGAAATGCCAGTGATAGTCGCCGTCGAGTCGCTGGCTCTGGCTTTCGAGAATGCCTATCGCGCCTTTATAATCCTTTTCCTCAATATAAGCGTCGGCAAGAATAGTAAGCGCTTCGTCGCAAAGTTCATTTTTGGGCAGCAAACGCGCGGCGGAAACGATTTTCGCGTTTTCGCCGCTGTCCGACCATTCTTTTAGCTGCTTTAGAAGCTCCTGGTTATCTATCCGCATAGTTTACTCCTGAAAGTAAATACACTTTGTTATTCCTGCTTTTCTCCTGTATGCTCGACGCAGCAGAACTCCGAAGCCGTAAGCTTTAACACCGCGAGGGAATTAAGAGTCTGCTCGGAAATGTTATGCTCGTGCTCGGAGGAGATGTATTTTTTCATTATAAGGTTAAGTCCCGTTATTTTTTCTATCCCCGTTATACTTTCAATAACCCCCGTGCCTGTTATACAGCGGTATTCGGCGGTAAACTCGGCGGGATTCTCGCTTGGAAAAAACTCGCCGATGTCTTCTATCTCAAAGCCGGCGCTGTTGTTTTTCCTGAGCAGGTCAAACTTTCTGCCCTTTTCCTCGCAGCGAAAATACAGCTCGAGCGCGCCCTCGCCGAGCGAATATCCGAAAAACATGGGAATTATATACGGATAGCCGTTTTCGTCGATAAGCGCGATACGGCAGACCTCGGCCTTTTTCAATACCGCGTCAAGCGCGTCGATGTCGGTTATTTCTCTTTCGGCTTCAATCATAAAATTCTCCTGAAAAACAATCGCCCGCAGTTTTTGTTACCGCGGGCGAATAAATTATCACGCATTGGCTTTCTTAGCAAGCTGCGACTTAAGACGAGCAGCCTTGTTCTTGTGAATAAGACCCTTGCCCGCGGCCTTGTCAACAGAAATGCTCGCCGCCTTTATTGTATCAGCATCGGCTCCGTCGGCGCGCGCCTTTTTGATAGCGGTACGAAGCGCGGACTTTGCAGCCTTGTTGGCTTCGGTTCTCGCCTTGGAAGTAAGAACTCTCTTCTTTGCGGATTTGATATTCGGCATTTTTTTCACCTCCCGAGTTAATGTAAATGAAAAAACGGATTAGACCGTATAAAAATCTAATCTCAGTCTGTTGAGAAGCCCCCAAATGCGCGAAAGCCGCACTACGGCTAACCATCTGGTTGCCGTAGTGCGGCTGACAAAGCAGATGGGGGTTTATCGACAGACTGACATAACCGTTTAATTCTCACAGTAATGTATATTATAACACACTTGTTTAAAAATTGCAAGCATTTTTTCAAAAAATATGAAAAAAATAATTAAAAACCCAAATAAGGAGAAAATTATGAATGATCTCGGTCTTGCCGTTGAGGCAACAAAAATTCTTACAAAGGCAGACGGCGCGACAGTCAAAAAGCGTATCACCGCGGGAATAAAAATAACGGACGTTGTTCTGGACGAGCCTGCCGCAAAGAGGATAGGAAAGCCCGCGGGGCGCTATATAACACTCGAGGGAGAGCCTAATACGCCGCAGATGGCGCTGATTTTGGAAAAGGCGATAAGGGAACTGGTTTGTAAAAGCGGGAGAATTTTCGTCGCGGGGCTTGGAAATCCCGATATCACTCACGACAGCCTCGGCGCGCTATGCGCGAGGAAGGTCGTTCCGAGGAAAGACCGAAGGCATTCTGTTTCGGCAATAGAGACCGACGTTGCGGCAAGAACGGGGATAGACACGGCAAGGCTTGTGCGGGCGGCGGCGCGCGAAATCTCCGCGGACTGCGTTATAGCCATAGACGCGCTTGCCTGCGAAAACCCGCGCAGAATAGGCAAAACCGTTCAGCTCAGCGACACGGGGTTTGTGCTTGGGTCGGGCGCGGGAGCGGACTGCGGGGAGATCTCGCGGGGTTTTCTGAGGATACCGACGGTAGCGGTGGGCGTTCCGACAATGACCGCGCTCGCTTCTCTTACGAAGAAGCACACAGGGAACTTTCTCGTAACTGCCGCAAATATAGATGTTGTTGCGGAGCAGTGGGCGGAGGTTATTTCCGGAGCGATAAACGGATTTTGACCCCTGCACGGAAGAGCTGTTTTCTGTCTGCCTATATTGTAATGGTATAAGAGGTCGAAAATTACGGAAATTTCACGTTTTTGTATATTTTGCATAAAACTCGCTTTAAAAAGAGGAAAAAATTCTCTGCCTGTTTTATAAGAAAATTTTATCTAATCTCTTGAAAATAAAGGAGAATTGTGGTAGAATATTATCTGCGGCACTGTGAAAAAGCCGTAAATTTAAGGCGATGAAACCGCAGATTGCACGCTATGACGTGGGAACTGCGGCGGAGAAGTCCGGACGGGATCCGGGCGAAAAGAAGCTTTTCGTGTCAAGGACAACAGGGTATGTTAAAGTGTCTGTGGAGCAGATAACTAACTCCTCCCGCGGCGGTCTTTGGCTGTAATTTATCGGTTACGGCATGAAACACACGGAAGAGTGGATTTTTTAAAATCAGCTTTCGCCGACATTCATACAGAAAGGTTGAAAAATCATGGCATCTGAAAAGGTAAGAATCAAGGTAAAAGGTTATGAGCACGGCATTGTAGACGCCGCTGCCGCTAAGATCGTAGACGCCGCAAAGAGAAGCGGCGCGAGAGTTGCGGGTCCTATTCCGCTTCCTACGGACAAGCAGGTCATAACCATACTGAGGGCAGTTCATAAGTATAAGGATTCGCGCGAGCAGTTCGAGCAGAGAACTCACAAGCGCCTTATCGACGTGATCCGTCCTTCTCAGAAAACTATCGAGGCGCTCCAGAGCTTAGAGCTTCCCGCGGGCGTTGAGATATCAATGGACATTTAAGATCGAGGCGAGAAGTTTTAACCCGACTTCCAAGCTTTGATTTTAAGTTATGTTGAGGGGCGAAAGCTCTTCAACCGCTAACCGAGCGCCGTTTAATTGTTAAGGCGCGCGGTCATGTTGGACGAAAGTTCAACCAATAACCGAAAAGGAGGATTTGGCTGATGAAAAAAGCTATCATCGGCAAGAAGATCGGCATGACGCAGATCTTCGACGAGGCAGGAAAGGTTGTTCCCGTTACCGTTATCGAGGCGGGCCCCTGTGTCGTAGTGCAGAAGAAAACAACCGAAAATGACGGCTACGAGGCTGTTCAGCTGGGCTTTGGCGACGTTTCGGCAAAGCACATCAACAAGCCTGAGCAGGGTCATTTCAAGAAGAACGACGTTGCGTTCAAAAAGACCCTTAAGGAGTTCCGCTTTGAGGATACTTCCGCTCTTAACACGGGCGACATCATCAAGGCAGACGTTTTCGCGGAGGGCGACGTTATCGACGTTGTAGGTACCTCCAAGGGTAAGGGCTATGCCGGCGCTATCAAGCGTCACAATCAGCACAGACTCAGAGAGTCTCACGGTACGGGTCCCGTTGCGCGTGAGGCAGGCTCTATGGGCGCGTGCTCCAGCCCTTCGAGAAT